>NZ_JAUBPW010000085.1:0-27433 GCF_036700965.1 Microcoleus sp. Pol8_D6
TTAGATGAAATCACAGAAAAAGTTCGCACTTTTCTTGAAGAATTTTCAAGTGAAACAATCGCATCTATCACGGGATGAGATTATATTCTATCGGCACTAAATACTGTAGCATAATTTTGGAGAATTGGTATAACTTTGCATTCCCTCTGCTGGCAAAAGAATTAACCGCTGATTTTTCCAGTCCCCTTCTCAACCCAAATTTTCCTGGATAATTAAGCCAAGTCAAGGTTCTTCTCCTGCGGGACGTTCTATACAATCATACCTGCCTTGTCGTCTAGCTACGGCAAAACCAACATTTTTGAACAGACGAAATTTTCTGGTTCCTATTGCTGGATTTCATTGGATTTCGCCAACTATGGTTAAACTTAACTGAGCCATAATACAATTCAGGGTACATATTCTAGGTTTTAACAATATTTGTAACTGAGATTTTTGTTGTTATTTATTGTTTAAAGTGGGTTGACAATTGTTGCACATTAATAGCAATAATGCTCTCTACTTATTGAGTTACGAAGCTTCTGCCATTCTTGTTTAGAAACATCTGCACGAGTTTTGTCACCCGATGGATCGCGGATATCCCAAATTGTATCTGCAATCCGATCGAGCGATCGCACATGAGAACGATAATCGAAGTCCCAGAAAGCATCACCGACGCAATCTCCTTGTGTAGTAATCATTTCTCGATCGACTGTATTACGAATAGCATTCCATTCGCGGATGTAGGCAGAAGAATCATCATAACGCAATTTGCGGCCTCCTAATTGAGGATTCACTCTATAAAAAAACCAATCCGTAAACCTATCCACAGCTTGAGTGCGTGATTCATAATCGCGCGCTGTAGCACTGTCTAGATTGGAACCACCGAGTACAAGGGCTATAGCTAATGCACACACCCCTAAAAACTTCGGTTTTAACTTAATTGAAAGTGATTGAATTAGCACGATAAAACCCCATGAAAGTTGTCAATTTTTCCGATATGGCTGGTAATAAATCTTCTATTGCCATCCATTTTTAGAACAAGAAACTCCTCCTGTTTTAGGTGCGAGCGTAGATAAACACCAATAATTTTTACCATCAAACACAACGCCTTTTTTGATATATTGTAACTCAGAGAGAGGTTGCCATGGTCGCTCGATATTAGACTCATCATAATATCGATATTGTTTTCCCTTGACCTCTAAAGCCTGATCCGTACCTCCCAACCAATAACGGCCTTCTTGAATTATGTTTGATGAAGATTTTTGTTGATTGCTATCTGTCTTTTTCTCAATCCACCAATTCCTCACAAAACGTTTTGTATTTTCAGAACCTCTTGTCGTAGCGACTATAACTAGCAGTTCTCCTTGTTGATTGATAAACTCAAAACGACAAGGCCCCTCTCCTGTACCAGAACAATCCTTAATCTCTTTATATCCCAAATCAAATAGCTCTTTAACCGAACGATCTCTGAGGTTGGGTTGACCCTGTAAGCTTGGCTGCCACAGTTGTTGAATCAGGATTTGACGCGCCTCTTTGTATGGCATACCTTGTTGAAGAGGTATTTTTCTTGAAGCATTTACAGAATTTTCAAGGCTGACTTGAACTTTTTTATTTAAAGCCTCGATTGTTGAATTTTCTTCGGGATTATTCAGGTAATTTTTTTTACTTGTTGTATCGAGTTTTGCACTATTTATGCTGGGAACTTGTTGCTGTGGGGCAGCATCCGCCAAACTTGTATATCCAATGGCGATTAGTCCAAGCAAGGGTGCAATAATTCTGGTTGTAATAAGAGTGCGATCGCATATCCAACTTTTCATACTCATTGGTTTAAAACCTTTCTTTTTACAATCAATGCTGCGGTGTAAGGCGATCGAGTCTCACAGTCCACAATTGGAAATATACATTTCGCGTCGAATTGCTGACCATTCACTAATGCCGATCCGATCGCTTTTGGGAATTGGCTGTCCGGTGCGTTGAGGATGGCGACTGTAAAAAATTGTATCTGCAAGTAAATCGTAGGTTTGCTCGTAGGTTTCGCCGTTAATTGTCGTGAATTCCCATCCTGTCTCTTCTGGGGCTGGCATAAAACAGACTTCTTGTACCGACTTAACTCGTGGATCGATCGCTTCGCGCAATCTCCGCCATTGATTGCTATATTCGCGATCGCCCGCTTGGAGTTTGCGATTGTTTAACTGAGGATTAACCCTGTAGAATAAGAAATCAGTCAATCGATCGACGGCTTGTTCTCGCGATTCGGCTTTGGCTAGATTGGGGCTGCTGAGAACAAGGGTGATCGCCAGAGCACCAACCATTGAAAATCTTGAGACAGACTTAATTGATAACGACTCGATTAGCATAGTGATTTGGTGTTAATTCCTACCGCCATCCCAACCATCTGAGCACGGGCACAACTAAATAATGACTCACTCCCAAACAAAGCCCGATCGCACTTCCCAACAAACCAAAGAACACAATTGAACCCCAAACTTGCAGCCAGCCGAAGGTAACGTTAGAGAGTGACAAAATCCCAAAGAAACTCCCCGGAAAAATGTTCCAAGCATTCAGCAACAGAAACATTCCCGTAGAGAAAACAGCCACTACCAAAGCGTGAACTAATTGATGACTCCGCAAACCCATTCCCACAGTCATAGAGGCGATCGCAAAAGCTCCCAAAATAACCCCCTGCACACCACTAGAAGCTGTTGCTTCCATCCAGCACAAACCCGCCAACAAATAGCCCTGAGCTCCCATCAATCCAGACAGCCAATACTGTTTTTGCTGGCGAAAACTCCCCGCATCCGTCAAACCGATCGCAGTTCCGAACCCCGCAAATCCAAACAGCAGCACTTCCGGCCCGACAGCGAAAGTCATGTTAGGAATTAATTGCTGCAAACCTTCATTCAGAAAACTGGCAATTTCCGGGCCAATAGGCGAAGCATAACCCAAAACCAAACCGCCGATCGCCCCCGCACTTCCACCAACGGCACCCAGCACCATTTCCCAGCCGGTATCCAGAGAAGCTACCACGATTTGGGCGATCGCGCCGAACAGCAAAACCGTCAAATTTGCCGTTTTTTGCGCCCCCGCCACCACTATTTGCCGGCAGAATTCTACAATAGCTTGACCCATTGGGGCGATCGCGATTTTGCCCTTACTCCTAGCATAAATCTCCTGCAAACGCGCCCGAACATCGCCAGCAGTCGCCGGACGTTCCCGCACATTAGATCGCACCATATCGTCCAACAAATTCGCCAAAGCCGGACTCACAGATACAATGTGGCGCCACCGCAACTCCCCCGTCATCGGATCTTCAATTTCCGCCGGATACTTCCCCGTCAGCAAATGAATACAAGTCCGCCCCAGCGCATAAAAATCCGTCGCCGGCACCACACCGCCGCCCACAATTTGTTCCGGCGGACTGTACCCGGGCGAAATCAACCGCGTCGAACTCGGAGAATCTTTTCCCGCGGATTCGACACCGCCCATCTGTTTAACTCCCCCAAAGTCGATCGTCACCAATTGCAGTCCACCCAAACCCTTGCTTAGCAAAACTTGGGGCGATTCCGGGTCTCGCAGCATCAAATTTGAGGGTTTAATGTCGCGGTGAATAATCTGACACCTGTGCAACTCCTCTAAAATTTCCACAGCTTGACTCAGCCAACTAAACACCCATTCCTGCGGACATCCTTGAGGGTGCTCGTCGAGAACCTCTTCTAAAGTTTTGCCGTGAATCTTTTCCATTACCAAACAAGGCAGCCGCTTCGCCGCAGGATTTCCCTCGCCGCCTGCAAAATTTTGCGTTTGGACGTGAAAATAACCGTCAGGCTCGACTCTAGGGACGCCCGGATGCCGTAAAAGTGCCAAAACCCAAGCTTCTTGCTCGAACAGTTTCAGCGCTTTCGGGGCCGTTTCGAGCAACACTTTCAGGACGCGCTCGGTTTCAGTTTCTGTGTCCCAGACTGTGAAAATTGCTGCAAAACCCCCGGAACCGAGGCTTTCTAGAGGCACGTAGCGATTTTTTAGTCGCAGTGGAGCCCCGCAACTATGACAAAAATTGTTGCCCCAAGTCTGAGGGTAGGGCCTTGGGCAATCTGGATTGATGCAGTGGACGGCTTTTGAAGGGGGGTGAGGCACAACCAGAGTAAAAATGGGGCTAAATATCCATAGTAGACTTACGCGCTGCTAACGCAGAAACCCGGTTTTCAGCGAGGTTAAATGGCTGTAACGACGGATTTGGTTTGAGAGCACAAGTCCTGTCCATATTATGTGCTATGCTGTCGATTTTTGAGTTGGCGGTCTCCGATTCACGGGATTTTAGATTTTAGATTTTGGATTTTAGATTGTTACATACTGAATAACAGTTGAGATCGATCGGGCGATCGATCTTAACTCCCAACCATAACTTTAGGTATTTCTAACTACTTCCCCCTTGCCGATTACCCATTACAAATTCTGATTTTTAAGTATTAAATTCTTTACATAAACCGTATTAATCCGCTGTTCCGCTTGCTGCACGATATCTTTCGGTCGCTCAAAATTCCTCCCCACTCTGCGATCCCCAGCCTTTCCTCCTGCATCCTTCCCCGCTGGCATTTCATAAGATATGTTACAAATATTTGCCTAATGTAAAGCAAAATAAATAATACTTATGATGATTAAAAGAATATTAAAATTTGAGAGTGACACTTTGTTGATATATTTTTAACAGCCTGCGATCGGGCAAAAAAATTAAGCGAATACTAGGAAGCGAGATATGGCTTACGCGCAAACCCAAACTCAATCAAAGGCTGGGTATAAAGCCGGAGTTCAAGACTATAAACTAACGTATTACACGCCGGACTACACGCCGAAAGATACAGATATTTTGGCTGCCTTCCGCGTCACACCGCAGCCGGGAGTTCCCCCAGAAGAAGCAGGCGCTGCTGTGGCTGCTGAATCTTCTACAGGTACATGGACGACTGTTTGGACTGACCTCCTGACCGACCTCGACCGCTACAAAGGTCGCTGCTACGACATCGAACCAGTTCCTGGTGAAGACAACCAATACATCTGCTTCATTGCCTATCCTTTGGATTTGTTTGAAGAAGGTTCCGTCACCAACTTGCTGACCTCTTTGGTCGGTAACGTGTTCGGTTTCAAAGCTCTGCGCGCTCTGCGGTTGGAAGACTTGCGGATTCCCATTGCTTACCTGAAAACCTTCCAAGGCCCTCCTCACGGTATTACCGTTGAGCGGGACAAATTGAACAAGTACGGCCGTCCTTTGCTGGGTTGTACAATTAAGCCCAAATTGGGTCTGTCTGCTAAGAACTACGGCCGTGCCGTTTACGAAGTTCTGCGCGGCGGTTTGGACTTCACCAAAGACGACGAAAACATCAACTCGCAACCGTTCATGCGCTGGCGCGATCGTTTCTTGTTCGTTCAAGAAGCTATTGAAAAAGCCCAAGCAGAAACCGGCGAAGTCAAGGGTCACTACCTCAACGTAACTGCCCCTACCTGCGAAGAAATGATGGAGCGGGCTGAGTTCGCTAAGGAAATCAAAACCCCCATCATCATGCACGACTACCTGACCGGTGGTTTCACTGCAAACACCACCTTGGCTAAATGGTGCCGCCGCAATGGTATTTTGCTGCACATTCACCGCGCCATGCACGCAGTTATCGACCGTCAGAAAAACCACGGTATCCACTTCCGCGTGCTTGCCAAGTGCTTGCGGATGTCCGGTGGCGACCACCTGCACTCCGGTACAGTTGTGGGTAAACTCGAAGGCGAAAAAGGCATCACGATGGGCTTCGTAGACTTGATGCGCGAAGACCACATCGAAGAAGACCGCAGCCGCGGTATTTACTTCACCCAAGATTGGGCCTCCATGCCCGGTGTCATGCCGGTTGCTTCTGGTGGTATCCACATCTGGCACATGCCGGCTTTGGTGGAAATCTTCGGCGACGACTCCTGCTTACAGTTCGGCGGCGGCACCTTGGGCCACCCTTGGGGCAACGCACCTGGTGCAACTGCTAACCGCGTTGCTTTGGAAGCTTGCGTCCAAGCTCGTAACGAAGGCCGCAACTTGATGCGCGAAGGCGGCGACGTGATCCGCGAAGCTTGCAAATGGTCTCCTGAACTCGCTGTTGCTTGCGAACTCTGGAAAGAAATCAAGTTTGAGTTCGAGGCAATGGATACCCTTTAAGGATTTTTGGTTTGAGATTTTAGGTTTTAGGTCGCAAACTTGCTGGGAAGTCTTTATCTTTGAAGAAGATTTACAAGTAAGTTTGCATCCAAAATCTAAAATCCAAAATCTAAAATTTGAGGGAGCTGGGGTCAAAAATGGATCTCAAACAAGTTGCGAAAGACACCGCTAAGGTGCTGGCAAGTTACCTAACCTATCAATCCGTGCGGATGGTGGTCGCTCAGTTGAGCGAAACCAATCCTCCTCTGGCAATCTGGTTGAATGATTTTTCCACGAAGGCCAAAATCCAAGATGGAGAAGCTTACATTCAAGAGTTGCTTTTGGAAAATCAAGATTTAGGATTTCGGATCATGACTGTGCGAGAGTATCTGGCTCACGATGTGACGGAATTTTTGCCAGAAATGGTTTGTACTGGCATTCAACAGGCGAATATGGAACACAGACGCCAGCATTTAGAGCGAACTACGCAACTTAATTGGTCTGTTTCTAGCAGTAATCCTGAAACATCAATAGATTCTGAACCGAATCTGGATAATTTGTCGAGTTAATCGATCGACAAGTGCGATCGAACACACACCTTAGAGATACAAAAAATGAAGACTTTACCTAAAGAGCGTCGTTACGAAACTCTGTCCTATTTGCCCCCGCTGACAGACGCGCAAATTGCCAAGCAACTCCAGTACATCCTGGATCAAGGCTACATTCCCGGCGTTGAATTCAACGAAACCTCTGCTGCTGAAATGCGCTACTGGACTTTGTGGAAGTTGCCTTTGTTTGGTGCTCGCAGCGTCCAAGAAATCATGGCCGAAGTTCAAGCTTGCCGTCAAGAAAATCCTAGCTGCTACATCCGCGTCATGGGTTTTGACAACGTGAAGCAATGCCAAGTGCTGAGCTTCATCGTCCACAAGCCTAACACCAGAGGCTACTAAAAAATATTGGCTGGCTAATCTAAGTTTTAGGTTAACAGTCATTGCAGATTGGAGGCGGGGAATTTTCTCTGCCTCTTTTTTTATAGCTTACAAATAGCTTTTAAAACTTGCAGCAACAAAACTGAAGAATCGGACTCCATCAGGTTTAGCAAAGGCATTAGCTGATAGGTTGGGTTATTGCCCTCCTGAATATTGACGAACTGATAGTGCATTCCGTTTGTTGTCAAGCCCCAGATTGTATCCTGATATTTTAAATTTTGATAAGCATAGGTTAGCAATTGGGATAAACCCATCAATGCGTTAATTCCAGAATTTTTACTTTCAATCACCAAAACCCAAAAATATGTATCGCTTCTGATAGGTTTTATCCTGTTGACAGCCAAGATATCAAACCGTCCTTTAACGATTGTATCTTCCTCTTCAATGCTAATTTCGGCTATGTCTTGTTCTAAACTAATTTTGATCGGGCGGCGGTAGAAGCCAGCCAATCGCATTAGGGGAAAGGTAGTCAGAGCTTTTACCAGTCCTTCAGAAACTCGATCCGTTGAAATGTAGTCATCGAAGTCATCTCTGATTTGTATAAGTTCCTGCTGTTCGTGTTCTGTGATATCTTCAAGGGATAACAGAGAGGTAAATGAGTTAGTGTACTGTTTTTGAAAGCCGAACAGACGGTGTACTTCTGATAAGGTTAGGTTTTTGGCATTAATAGTTGTCGTCATATTTTGATAGTTATTTAAGTTTTAGTTATAATTGTAACATAGAGATTGCGGTAATCAACTTGCACCATTCTTAGGGACAGGCAAGATGCCTGTTCCACAACATATCAAGTTTATTGTGGGGTATGCCGGAGAGCCGGCCCATATTATTAGCAACAGGCAAGATGCCTGTTCCACAACATATCAAGTTTATTGGGGAGTGGGCCTCTTGCCTGCCCATGAAACTAGACGCGATTTCAATCGTCTGGTGACAACAAACCTAATCTATCCTTTCCATCACAATCCCATCAACTATTTCATAACCCCAATTAAAATGTCTATTTGCCAACTGCTCGGCCATGTCATATTCGCCTAAATTGCAGAGTTCAACTAACATTTGATATGCTTCATCTCTTTCTCGCTGTAACCTTTCCCCCCGCAGTTTTTCTCTCTCTTCCTCAGACGGATTTGGTCGCTCTTCTCCCAGCGGATTGATATTGCTAATTCGTTTCACATCAGCCTCATTAAAAAGGGATTGATTCGACTATTTTACCGTCAACTATTTCGTAGCCCCAGTCGGGGTTTGCAGCGATTTGTTTTTCAACTATACTTCGGCCCAGAGGAGTTTGGTAAGCTTTTTGCAAAGAGGAAATACTGGGAATTTCGGTGGCGGTTGGTGGCTCTTTTTGTTCGAGTTTTGGCGGTTCTGGAATCGTGTCGGATGTGGATTGATTGAGGGCTAATTGCGGCGCGATCGCCCCTAACTTCCGCATAACGCTATCCTTGGTGATTTGCGGTTTTTCGTTGAAGGAAGAGGGCAGATATGGTGTGTCAACGCCCTGCTGTTTTGCTTTGAGTGCATCATCGGCAAGGCGATCGCACTTTCGCAAAAATCCCTCCCACAAATCCTTGCCCAAAACCGGGTTTCTCAAATCAGCACGCGCTTTAGAGACTGCTGCTTCCAGCGGTTCGCCTTTGTGCACGTAATACTGAATTCGCTCTTCTTCAAAAGCGGGATAAGGCACTTCCGGCTCGATTTCCCAATCTCGCTTAACTTTCTGACTTTCTCCTAAAGGGATTCCCGCGATAAATTCATCCCAAAAAGTCGAGGTTAAGCCTTTTGTCATGCTGTCAATAATTTTAAATGCCCATCCAGAAGGATTGCCAAATCCTAAGTTGCGCTCTTGAGCATAGGCTTCTAAAGCTCGCTGAAAGTTGTGCAGTTGTTCTTGGGAATTCCAAGGCCCGCTAAATCGGTAATGAGGCGTGACAGCCACAGCTATTTGTTGGCGGGGTTGCCCGAAATATTTGTCGGTTTTAACTACATGATTTGGGGGTGATGTTTCGCGGAAAATTTCTACAGGGTGATTGTCGCTTTCGCGGCTTGTCTGTGTTATGATATCGGCAGGATTTGGTGTCCAAAAGTTATTAAGTTTTTCCTCGAAAGCGTCAATGTCCGCCCAGAGTTCTAGGGTGTCCGTGTTGGGATTTGTTAATTTTTCTTTCAGGAGCGATCGCACTTTGAGCAGGCGTCTCGCGAGTTCTTGTTCTTCGCGATTTAAACCGGTGGCTTTTTCAATTTCGCTGCTGTTGGTTTTTACCCATTCGCTGGAGTTGGACTTTTGTGATTGCCATTGTAATAATTGGCAAAGAAAAATGCTCGCCGCGACTCCGCCGGTAATTGGGGCAAGTTTGGGATAGTAGATGGCGGGGTTTCCTAGATTTCCTAAAAATATTCCTATTTTCATTTTGTATATTCTTAATTCCCTTGGATCTTAGGGTTATTATTGGCGCAGCTTAGCTTGCATTCTAGGGGGCGCATCGGGACAACTTACCTCGACTAAACTAGCATGGAGAAACTTAAGATTTTCTTTAAGCTTCTGTCTATTCCTGACTGAATGGAGTTTCTAGAGTAAAAATGGGGATCGCTTATTCGAGCGCCTGATTGACAGGAGTGAGTTAAACGTAATAATAAATTATTTACTGTAAAGCTCCTGCCAAAATGAATCCAGAACGTCAAGAGGCTTATTTGAACTTAATCGAGCGAGTGCTTACCTGTCCCAACGGCCAAGAACCAGAGGTCTTAAGTTCCTGTTCCGATTTAATTGATGCGGGATTTGTGCAAATGCTAATCCAGATATCGGCTTCAATGGCGCGCGAAGGTGACGAAGATACTGCTAATTTTTTAGTGCAACTTGCTCGTTTGCTGGGGAAATCTTTGGGTTTGTCGCCGGATTTGAGGCCGACTGGGTACAGTAGTGCAAAGGGGTAGAGAAAAAGTGCGATCGCCTCGTTGTATCATGTTTTGAGAAATGAGGGCGATTCCCTACCCTTCGGGATAGCTTTGCTTCAACTAATTTTTAAATGCAGCTATGGCTTTACAGTTTATATTCGAGAGGCTCGCAAAACTCATTCACCCCAGTTTTAAAGACATAAATAATCACCGAAGTCACCAAAATATCAGGGCAAATTTTTGCGGCAACTAAATCTCTAAATGCTGCATTCAATTGTCCGTTGGTCAACTCTTCTTTGACCTCGGATTTGCAGATAGCAACGCGGCATCTTTTCGCCAATCCGTCTAACCAATTTTCTGATATATTCGGTTCTTGTCCGGCTTGAATTGCTAGAGATATCGCTGCATCTTCGATGTTACCTTCGCAATCTTCGATCGCGTCTAGGGCTTTTAGGGCTTCGGGATATTCGGCTAATTGCGAGCGAAATTGGGCAATTTGTTGTGAGGTAATAATCACCATATTATTTTCCTGTGTTCTCTGTTGGCGGGATAAGTTTAGCAATTAAAGTTGCTATTATAGCATTTTTTGATGGAGGTGGGAATTGGGCGATCGAACCTCATTACATTTTTAACTAATATTTTGGATTTCGCAATAGTCCGCCTGGGGCTTAAGCCCTTGTATTAAAGCTTACGTCCGGGCTATGAGGAGGGATGTTAAAATTAACAAAAAGCAGCGCTAAAATAGGTTTACAGAACTCATATTTATAGGGAGTTGGGAAAAATGACAACCGTTACTTTAAACTTAGATACTGTCGAACTAACAGACGAACAGTTTTACCGTTTGTGCCAGATGAATCGAGATTGGCAATTTGAACGGACAGCTAAAGGAGAAATCATTATTATGTCACCAGTAGGCGGAGTCAGCGGCAATCGAGAAGCCGATTTAATTACAGATTTGGGCTTGTGGAACCGTCAAACGCAGTTAGGGAGAGTGTTTAGTTCTTCCACAATTTTTCGCTTGCCTAATAATGGCGATCGATCGCCTGATGCCGCTTGGGTTAGCTTAGAAAGATGGTCGGCTTTAACAGAAGAACAACGAGAGAAATTTCCGCCAATCTGTCCTGATTTTGTCATAGAATTGCGCTCGCGCACAGACCCGCTGCGACCCCTTCAGGAAAAAATGCAGGAGTATCTAAACAGCGGTTTGCGCTTGGGTTGGCTGATTAATCCTCAAGAGGAACAAGTAGAAATTTATCGCCCTTCTCGCGAAGTAGAGATTGTACAATTTCCTGTGAGTTTGTCGGGTGAAGATGTCTTGCCCGGATTTGTGCTGAATTTGCCCATGATTTGATATTGCATCAAACTTTTTCTGTTTCCAACTGTATTTTCTTCGGACAAATATCATCATCGTACCAACCAGTCAAAGCCACCGCCAAAGCATCCGCCGCATCGTCGGGTTTCGGAATATAACCCAACTCTAACTCCCGCGCCACGGCCTCTTGCACTTCAGATTTATCCGCATTACCGCGGCCGGTCAAAGCTTGCTTAATTTGAGCCGGCGTAAACTCGAACAGCGGCACTCCACACTGCGCCAATACTAGCGTCAAAACGCCACGCGCTTGGGCTACAAGTATGGTATTTCCCATTTTGTAAAAGAACAGTTTTTCGGCAATTGCTATATCAGGTTTAATCTGTTCAATTACCTCGTGCAAATCGTCGTAAATTGTTTTCAAGCGCTGTCCCATTTCCTGTTTTGGCGTTGTTTGTATGACGCCGCAATCAATCATGGAAACGCTATTTTTATCTTGTTTGCCCGGTACAATTTGACAGCAAATTGCCCCATAGCCGAGATTTGCTAAGCCGGGATCTAATCCTAAAATTCGTTTTTCCATTGCCAGAATTAGTAATTGGAACTGGGAAGGAGGCATTAAAAATTTGGGAAATGTTTCCTCACTACCCATTACCAATTACCAATTATTAATTACCCCTCAGTTGTTTCTAGGCCGAATACCCGATCGAACACTTTAGTCACTTTATACCCCGAATCTATTGATTCTAGCGGGTCTTTCCGCAACCGGTGCCGCAAACACAGAGTCATCACCCGGCGAATATCGTCCACAGTCACCTCTGTGCGGCATTCCAAAGCCGTGAAAGCTTTCGCAGCCCGATTCGTCACCAAATCGCCCCGCAGCCCGTCTACGTCCAATTCCGCGCAAACTTGGGAGATTTTTACCCGCAACTCTCGATCGATAGTTACCGATTTCAATCTTTCCTGAGCTTCCACCAACCTCTGCTGCAGTTCATCTTGTTCGCGCTGATATTTCGCGAGAAACTCCGGCGGATTTTGGTCAAAACTTGATCGCTGTTCAACAATTTCCACTCTTAAATTCGGGTCTTTTACAGTCCGAATTTCTGCGTGCATCCCGAATCTGTCGAGCAACTGCGGCCGCAATTCTCCTTCTTCTGGATTCCCGGAACCGATTAAAATAAACTTAGCCGGGTGGCGAATCGAAATTCCTTCTCTTTCAACAGTATTCCAACCGCTGGCTGCAGAATCGAGCAAAACATCGACTAAATGATCGTCGAGCAAATTGACTTCATCAACGTACAGAATGCCACGGTTAGCTTTAGCTAAAAGACCGGGTTCAAAAGCTTTAACACCTTCCGACAAAGCTTTTTCGATGTCGATCGTACCGCAAACTCGGTCTTCGGTAGCGCCCAAAGGCAAGTCTACCATTTGGACTTTTTTGCGGGCGATTTTAATCTCCGTTTGAGACATAGTGCGATCGCGCACCTCATCACTCATCAAATCTGGATCAGTGGGATGACTGTTAAAAGGATCGTCAGCCACCACCTCAATTTCCGGCAGCAAGTCAGTGAGGGCGCGGATTGTGGTAGATTTGCCAGTACCTCGATCCCCCATAATCATCACCCCGCCAATTTTGGGATCGATGACATTCAACAGCAGCGCCAGTTTCATCTCCTCCTGGCCAACAATTGCAGTGAAGGGAAAAACAGCGCGGCGGGCTGCGGTAGCGGTAACGGTTGGTAGAGCGCCCGCATTTAGGGTATTGCTGACTTCGGCAGTAGGACTCACAGGATAACTCAAAAATATAATAATTGCTTGTTTATTGTAGGGGATAAGGGATTGTCTGGAGCGATTCCCTACCGCAACGGGCCCGCACGCGCGTTCGGGATAGCTTCGCACGCGCGTAGTTTTAGGATGCCCACAGAGCACTGATCCCCTTCAACAGGATAACGAGTACGAGTGTTTATTTAAAAAAAGTTTTAATCAACTTGGCACATCCGGCACTGTGCAGCAATTTTTATGGACGATCGCACGGCCCAGAACGATCGGCGCGATGGGACAATATTGATGAGATCCCGTCAAATTATCCCAAACATGAATAATTGGCCGAAATTCCTCCCCGATCCTAAATCGTGCGCCAGAGGGTTTGCCTTAAGCATTAGCTTTTGGTTGATTGTTTCTTTACTGTGGCCCAATGCTTACTACTATTCCTACGGATTTAGAAGGACGTACTGGTACACCATCAGGAACTCTGACTGGGAATCCCCGATCGTACTTGCTTGGTTGTGCCAAATCTGGTTATTTGCTTTCTATCACTGGGGGTTAACCAAGTTTGCAGAGTGGGTGGAAATTCGCCGACACAATCAGCAACCGCCGACTGTATCGGCTTGGAAGCACTGGCGGGAAGGCCTTATAGCATTTCTCACACTGCCAGCAGCAATCGTGATGGGAATTCCGCCGACAGCCCTTTTTATGCTGCCGATCAGAAGCTCTTCGGGCGCGCTGATTGCTTTAATTCTAGGAACTGCGATCGCATCTGCTTACCTGTATCACTTCCGCTTTGCAAAGCTGCTTAA
Source organism: Microcoleus sp. Pol8_D6 (assembly GCF_036700965.1). Classification (NCBI taxonomy): domain Bacteria; kingdom Bacillati; phylum Cyanobacteriota; class Cyanophyceae; order Oscillatoriales; family Microcoleaceae; genus Microcoleus; species Microcoleus sp. Pol8_D6. The sequence continues at coordinate 13,906 of NZ_JAUBPW010000085.1, forward strand.
AATTATTTTTAAATTCTTATGGATTTTCTATGCAGACCTTCTAAAGATACTTGAACTTTTTTTAGTTCCAGTATTAACTGGTACTCCGTTTTTTCTGCTAACTGTTGCGACCGCCGAAATAGTGCCAATACAGCTACTGCCACTGACAACCTTTCTGTTAGTTATTTGCGTACTGCTAAGCGGGATAGTGGGATATGCAGCTTTGCAGTATTGGTCAGCGCATCTAGTTAATTGGGGCGCGACGTGGTGGCCCGCCGACTCTCCTGGTTACGGCGGGATTCAAGCTCGCAAAGCTTGGAAACACAACAGGACAGCAACCAGCCAATCTTTTGTTCGGCACACAACCAGTTGGCACTTAGCCGCTAACGACACGACCAACCTAATTTACCTAAACCTCATAGCGATCGTACTCGGTGCGATCGGTTTTCTGCTGTTTGGAGAGTCGAAAGAATGGTCAGAAACACAACAAGAGATTTTAGGATCTGCTGTGGCGCTAGTGTGGGTGGCGGTGTGGCATTTCTGGGGGTGGCCTGGCGAAGTAGAAATTGCTAGAGGTAAGCCGGAGGCTAAGAAAAGTCAGAGTTCAGCTAAAAAAAAGCGATCGCCCAACTCTAACTCACCGCCTCCGAATCCGGTAGAACAAGAGCTAAATCAGCTCAAAGCGACAACTGGAATGAATCGGATGAAACCTGTAAGACGATCGACCCAGCAAACTCCTGAAATTGCCAAATGGTATGTGTTTCGCAGCGGAGAAGCCAAGGGGCCCTATACAAAATTGCAATTATGGGAAATTCAGGAAATCACAGCCCGAACCAAAGTGCGGCGCGGACAAACCGAGTGGCAGCGCGCCGGTGAAATTCCAGAACTAGCGGCGTACCTCACTCAAAAATAAGACAGTTAAATAATTCACTCTCAAAACTATTCTCGTCGGAGTTGAACGCTTCTCCACAGCTTTAAATATTCAGGTCGAACAGATTCATCAATCTCGTAAGCTAAACTTTCAGGCAAATCGATTTCGATAATTGACTGCATTGCCCGCATTTCCCCTAAAAAAAACCTCAACTTTGTGAGGGCTTTGCGATGCCAGGAATGAGACTTGAAGTCGTGACACGTGGATTTTCAGTCCACTGCTCCCGATCGATTGCTTGCATAGTAACTGCGAAGTCACAATAGGAATCCGGCAAACAATTGAAGCCACGCCGCTACTCTGTCAAAAGTAACTGCAAGATAGGGAATGGCAAGGAGATTAAATTGATAGACCACTAATTTGGGATTACGGTCTAGCTTTTTTGGTATTCATCTATTATGTTAAAGTCTTTTTTATTCCTTTATTGTAGAGAATGGTACTGTTGTCATGGATTTTTTCGATGCTTCGATCACCTTTGTCTGTCAAGTGTTTGGTAGAAAAAGACGATAGGATTCGCTGTCTATCAGAATTCTGAAACCCAGCCACATTAGCACAAAAGGGAAAATCTTGCTCGCATAACGGCTGAGAACCAAAGCAATACCAGGTAGATGCGTCAGAGTATAGGACATAAACAGCCAGCAGCAAACAATAAAATAGCAAATCGGTACTATCACAGCCAGATTTTGAATACTGCTACTAGCAAATAGGGGAATATAGATGCCAAGATTGTTACCACCGTTAGAAATCGTGACTGCGGAAACGCGATAAGTTTGCGGATCGCGAATTACGTCCCAGAGCGATCGCTGCCGAGAATCAAATCCGCGAAATTTAGAGTTTCTTTTTAGATTATCTGACTTATCTTCGGCTGAATCATCCTTGTTAAGGTTGAGTAAATTATTCAAGCCAATCAGTATCGGCAAAATTCCCAGTAACCCCGTCCAAGTTGACGGAATTGCTAGCCCCAGCAAGAAACCAACTAAACTTACCGTGATTAATGCCGTGAACCCTATAAGCTCACCCACCACAATGTGTTTAGGACGAAAAGTACGATTAACCTCACTGAAGAAGGCCGTCAGATAAATGTTGTCGTCAAACGTTGTTGCGACAGCAACAGCCAGTCCAATCTTAATTGTTGCAATTAACCAATCCATTACCGTCTCTCACTCAATACCTATCCCATCGCCGAAACTACTGATTTCTCAACCGTTGTGAAAAATCACCATAATCTCGATATGATAATGTGAGTATCGCATATTGGGTGTAACAAGCGAGCAAATTTGGTAGTTTATCCATATCAAGCGGTGCTTTGAATTGATCCCCGAGCTTCAACTCATCCCAGAATGTCCATCACCTGTGTTTATCAAAGGAGTCATTATGATTAGCCGTTTGATTGACCGTGTGCCTAGAGGCACAGGTCACAATATCTTACGGTCGCTCAGTTCGGCCACTGGTATATCGGCCACCTATCGGTTTGTAGGTCTGTTTTGTATCGGCCTGGTCTTGGTTTTAGTCTTGAGTCTGGCTTTTGACAGTCATGCTATTGCCACTTCTGCCTCTGGCAATGTACTCTCCCCTCTAGTCATTAGTCAGGTAAATCAGGTCAAATTGTCTAAAGACTCAACAATCCGGTTACTGGAAACGGTGGGACTATTTGTGGGGGGCATACTTTTCTGTGTCGTTTTGGATCGCTGGTTTTCTAATCGTTCTGCTCATTCGGGCAATACACCCTTAGCTGAGCAAGCGCGGCGACTCAAGCAACTCAAAATCGGTTATCCAGAGGGTATGACGAATCTGGAAGTCCTGCGTGCTCAAGGTTTGCTCGAAAGCCGTTTGCGACCATTTGGGCTGATTGTTACTTGGACAAGCTTCTTATCAGCTTCTGCTCTGATAGAAGCATTAAGCAATGGGACGATCGATTTCTGCGGCGGCGGTGGTACGGCGAGCATCTTCTCTCAAGCAGCAGATCATGTGTTTGTGCGGGTGGCTAAAGAAAAATATACTGCTCCTAAAGGTCAAGCGATTTTAGTACCAGAAAATTCGCCAATTCAGACGGTTGCCGACCTGAAGGGTAAAAAGATAGCTTTTGACAAAGGCTCAAGCGCCCATTATGTGCTGGTGCGAGCATTGGCAAAAGTGGGATTAGAGTTTAGTGACATTGAGCCAATTTATCTGACCCAGCCACAGGCGCTGCCCCTATTCCGCGCGGGTGAGGTGGATGCTTGGGTGATTTGGGTTCCCTACACGACCACTCAAGTCAGAAGTGCTTATCCAGGGCGCTCGATTGCAGACTTAGAGAGCATCTTTGGTGACAAAGCCTCTTTAGAAGTTCCGACCTATTACTACGCGATTCCAGAGTTGGTACGCGACTATCCCGACTTGCTCAAGGTGATTTTAGAAGAGGTAAACGAAGCTGGAGCTTGGGCTAAGAAACAGGAATTAGAAGCTGCTGTGCGATTGGCAGAACACCATGAAATAGATCCATCCATTGTAGAAATTTTACAGCGACGTAGTGCGGAGCGCGCTATTATCCCGATCGACGACCAATCGCTCACTGCCCTACAGCACCAGGCAAATATATTTAGAGATTTAGATCTGATTCCTGAGCGGGTGAATGTGAAAGATGGAACCTATAGTTTGCAGACCAAGCAAAACTGGACTTATTAATCTGACAATTACACTCGAGTGTAATTTTTGTCTGATCTCAAATCCGCGCTTCATCGTCGCGCGTAAAATCGAGTCAACAACATTCAACCATCATTCAGTTTTTCGACCCGCCCGTCAACAGTCAACAGTCATCTGGCTCGTGCAACCGGAATTGATATGACCTATGTTTTTTTTAGCACAAGTCGGTCAAATATTAGCTCTGTCTGGGTTTCCGGCGGGGTTGTCACCCCCCATCGGCAAACCGACATCTTGATTAGCTGCATTGCCCGCATTTTTCCTAAAAAAAAACCCTCAACTTTGTGAGGGCTTTGCGATGCCAGGAACGAGACTTGAACTCGTGACACGTGGATTTTCAGTCCACTGCTCTACCAACTGAGCTATCCCGGCTTGTTTTTTCGCGCTTTACTATCTTAGCAGACACATACAGAATTTAGCAAGCACTTTTTCAAATTAATTTTCGATCGCCCGGAACCGCCCGCCTGTAAGCTAAAAGCTACAACCTAAAATCCAACAATCGCAATGGCACAGCAACATCGGGACAGCGAGGGCAAGAGTCTGCTTGTCTTGGGCATAATTTGGCTGCTGGGGGCAATTAGCGATCGCCTCTGGTTTGCCCTCGATCGATCTGTCCCGGCGTGGGATCAAGCAGACTACCTGACTAGCACCCTGAAATATTTGCAGGCGTTGCAGCATCCTCAGTGGTTTTCCGGGGAGTGGTGGACAAACTTCTGGCTGCTTTCGACGAAAATTCCGCCCTTGGCATACATCTTAACGGTTCCGTTTCTTCAGGTTTTCGGTACTGGGGGCGATCGGGCAACCCTCGTTCATTTATTATTTAGTGCAATTCTCCTCGCCTCAGTCTACAGTCTCGGCGTCCAATTATTTAACCGGCAAGTCGGTTTGTGGGCCGCTGCAATTTGCGTTTTGTTACCGGGACTTTATCGGTTCCGCTTGCAATTTTTACTCGACTATCCCCTCACTGCGACGATTACTTTTGCTTTTTATTGTCTGACAATGTGGAAGGCTTCTGAAGGAAAGAAGGAAGAAGGAAGTTCGGCAACGGATTTTATAACGGATGTAACGGATGTAACGGATGTAACCGATAGAACTCTGTTGGAGGAACGAACAAAGAAAAAGTATAAATTCTCCCCCTCCCCCACTCCCCCACTCTCCCCGTCGTCTTTCTTTTGGGCGATCGCCTTTGGAATTTCTCTCGGCTTATCAATATTAGTTAAACACACTACAGTCTTATTTCTATTTACCCCGATTGTCTGGTTGGCTGTTGGTGCGGTGCGACAAAAAGCTTGGGGAAGATTAGGTCAATTAGCAGGTAGTTTGTTGCTGTCGGTGGCGGTGTTTGGGCCGTGGGCGAAAACCAATTGGCTGTTAATTTTGACCGGGGGAAAACGGGCAACGCTGGATTCTGCGATCGCCGAAGGAGATCCGGCCATCAATACGATCGACGCTTGGATTTACTACGGTAAGCACTTACCCGAACACATTTCTTGGCCTCTGTTACTTATTCCCTTAGTAGGATTGATACTTTATTGGCGTCGCCGACAAGATAGTTCGTCCATCTTTTATCTGAACTCGTGTCGGTGGCTGGCTGTTTTCTGGGTAGGAGCTTATTTAATTAATTCTCTAAATATCAACAAAGACGACCGATATGTGATACCTTATTTGCCAGTTTTATCTATTTTCTTAGCCTACTGTTTAACGCTGTGGCCTTCTCGGTGGGGACGACAAATTCGCTGGGGTACAGTTGGCTTGGCAATTCTGGCGATGCTGTTCCATATCTTGCCGCTGGGAGGTGCTCTGGGAAATAGCTTAGTCCAAATTATCAGTCCCGGCAATTCTAACTATCCTTACTTGGGGAAAGAGTGGCCGCACCGAGAGGTAATTGCAGAAATTATTGATCGGGAACCTTATTTGCAATCTACTTTAGGCGTGTTGCCTTCGACGCCGGAAATTAACCAGCATAATTTGAATTTTTACGGTGCTTTGGCTAATTTTCAGGTTTACGGGCGGCAGGTGGGAACGAATTTAAAACAAGTGCCGCAAGATGTGCGATCGCTCTCTTGGTTCGTAACAAAAAGTGGCCCGCAAGGTTCGATTCGCGAAGGGATTAAAAAAGCTCAAAATGCAGCCGTAACCGCGATTGAAAAAGGCGATAAATTTCAGTTAGAAAAAACTTGGTTTTTGCCAGATTATACTAATTTAAATCTTTATCGCAAGCGAGTGCAGCCTGTCGAAATACAGCCGTTGAATAAAGGGCTATCGCAAGTACAATTAGATCGAGTTATTGTCGCTGCGAAAGCAGTTCCCGGAGTCGCGCTACCGGTTACTTATACTTGGTCTGGGCCTTGGCAGCAGTTGCAGTCTGGTTTAGTGTTGGTAACGTGGCAAAATCAGCAGTCTGGCAATATTCCACCGGGACAAACTTTCAGGATTTTACACGATCGCGCGATCGGACAGGCGACTTTGCATCCGGGGATTCTGGAAGCGGATAAATTTGCTGTGGGGTTTCGAGTTGTCGATCGCACGGCGATGCTTCCTCCTGCTAATATTGCACCGGGAACTTACAATCTGCAAGCTACTTATCTAAATCGGAAAACCGGGGAAACTTATCCGATTAATGTGCCTGCAGTTAGTGTTAAGATCGAGGCAGAGCCTCTGGATATGCGTTTTCAGGCAGAGCGTGGAAACGAGGATAATACTGATAAGCCTGAGTTAGATTTGGTGACTCAATTGCGGGCGATGGCGGTTAATTTACCCAAAGGATTGCCCGGTTTAGAACCTGTATTCGAGCAGATTGGGCGCATCAATCAGTACGATCCAATTCAAGATTATACCGTGCAAGCAGAACAAGCGTTAGAATATCGGTTGCAGCAGGAACCAAATAATCTAGAATTGGCTTATGCTTTGGCATTTTCGCGAGTATTGCAGCAGAATGTCGAAAGTGCGATCGCCGCCTTAGAAAAAGTCACTCAACTCGACTCAAAAAACCCTTACGCTTACGCCTATCTCGCTTTCGTACACCTGTACGGCTGGCATCCCAAAGCCGCTCAAACCGCCTTAAAACCTGCTCTCGCTCTCAACTCCAATCTACCGGAAATTAGAATTTTAAACGGTGTAGCGGCTCTGATGCAAGGTAATCTCATTCAAGCATGGCAAGATTTGCAATACTTAAAAAAACTAAAAATTTAACAATCCCTTTTATTGTGGCACGGGCCTGCCGCCTGTGCTTCTAAATCTGTAACGCCTGTGCTTCTAAATCTGTAAAAAACAGAACACCAATGAACCAACCAAGAATTGTTTCTCTAATTCCCAGTGCCACCGAAATTGTAGCACTTTTAGGATTAACCGATGCAATTGTGGGCCGTTCCCACGAATGCGATTATCCCCCAGCCATCCAAAACTTACCTGTTTGCACTCAGCCAAAATTTAATCCCGAAGGAACTAGCAGCGAAATTCACAACCGCGTGACAGAATTGTTGCAAAATGCGCTGAGTGTCTATAAAGTAGAAATAGATACTTTGGAAAAATTGCAGCCGACTCACATTATTACTCAAGCTCAATGTGAAGTCTGCGCTTGTTCTTTAACAGAGGTTGAACAAGCAGTAAGCACGCTGGTAAATAGCAAGCCGGAAATTATTTCTTTGCAGCCTAATTTGCTAGCAGAAATCTGGACGGATATTCAGCTAGTGGCTGATGCTTTGGGCGTAGATGGCAAAAGTGCGATCGACCTTTTGCAATCCCGCATCAATGCTATTACCTCGAAAACACAAGCATCATCTATTATTACCACAAAAGAAAGACTACCCAAAGTAGCCTGCATCGAATGGATTGAGCCTTTGATGGCTGCCGGTAACTGGATTCCCGAATTAGTGGCAATGGCGGGAGGCAATTCGCTGTTTGGAATTGTCGGGGAACATTCCCCTTGGTTAAAATGGGAATCGCTAGTAGAAGCTAATCCCGATGTAATTATTTTCATGCCTTGCGGCTTTGATTTAAGTCGCACTCGCAGCGAAGCAATGCAGATAACTAAATACGCAGAATGGCCTAATTTGCAAGCAGTAAAAACGGGGAAAGTTTACATAACTGACGGCAATTCTTACTTTAATAGACCGGGGCCGAGATTGGTTGATTCGTTAGAAATTTTAGCAGAAATTCTCCATCCCGAAATCTTCGATTTTGGCTATCGGGGTAAGGGTTGGCAGCCATTTTTTTCAGTTGACAGTTGACAGTTGACAGTTGACAGTTGACGGCGGGGCGAGCTCTACCTGGAAGTCCGAGGATTGGAGTAATGAATAGTCTTCTTTTAATTTCTCCCTGCAAGGGTTGGGGCTTTAAACCAATTCTTTGTGGTAAGTACCTGGTGCTAGCTAAAGCTTGATCTAGATTAATTCTGAATCGCTTGCCATAAAAATAAGGACACAACAATTTTGTGTCCTTACTTCCCGTTCATTTAATCGAATTCGATCTCAATTGATGCAAAAACCTCTAGTCTTACATCCCATCGGGCGGCATCAGCACCTTGTCAATTACGTGAATCACGCCGTTGCTAGCTTTGATATCAGCTTTCACAACATTAGCGCCGCTGACAGTGACTTTGCCTGCGTTAACAGCCACCTTTAGCGAACTGCCTTCCACACTTGCAACATCGCCGGATTTTAGGCTAGTTGATACAACCGAACCAGGAACAACGTGGTAAGCTAAAATCTTAGTAAGTTTGGCTTTGTTTTCCGGTTTGAGCAAATTCTCCACAGTTCCTTCTGGCAAAGCAGCAAATGCCGCGTCTGTCGGTGCAAAAACAGTGAAAGGGCCTTTTCTTTGTAAAGTTGCAACCAAGTCGGCTGCTCCCAAAGCCTTTGTCAGCGTCTTGAATTGAGGGTCGCCCGATGCAATACCAACAATATCCTTAGCAGCGGAAGTTGGTGCCGGTGAAGCAGCGGTTTTCACCTTTCCTGGAACTGGTTGAGTTTGAGTTGCATTAGCAACATTGGTGTTGGAGGTGATGTGAGCCCAAGCCGGGAAACCGATTAGCGCGCTAGCGCCGATTATTCCTGCGAAACCTGTGACTTGTTTCATCCAGCTAGGTAAATTTTGATTTTTCATTGCGCTTGCATTTCCTTATGAGATAAAACCGTGAACATGAATTGTTATGTTAGCCAAATCTCGACAAAAGGCAAGGTTGCCAGAGGCTAAGGTAGAGAGAAATTTCTCTTGCAGCCCCGATCGAACAAAACTTCCTTAATATAACGCAACCTAAGAAATCTGGCATCAACCGCTAAATCTGTAACTCAAAACCTCAATCACCGAACCAGTTTGGGGTAAGTCACCAGCTTTGATCGAAATCGTGTCATTATTCAATCGGCGCACCGGCGTACCATCCATCAGCGCCAAGAATTCATCTAGCGGCACCAAATCGCACGCAGCAGCATCGGCGGCTTGGGTTTTGAAATGTGTAGGAATCACCATCTTCGGTTTGAGAAGTTGCAAAGTTTGCTTCGCTTCCGCCGGAGTGTAAGCTTTCGGCCCGCCGCCCACGGGAATCAGCACTACATCGGGCCGCCCGATCAAGATTTGTTCTTCAATGCCGATCGGGCCAGCAACTCCGCCCAAGTGTAAAATCTTAACGCCCGCTTGCTGCCACAGCCAAGCCACATTGACCCCAAATCGCCTTCCTCCCTCACGGTCTTTTTCCGTCCGAATCCCTTGAATCCGCAGCCCGTTAGACCTGTAAGCCCCTGGTTCGTACAAAAGGCCGGGATTGCCCGCAAATCCGTCGATCGCCCCTTCATCGAGCAATCGGCTGCTAATCAGAATCAAATCTGTTGGCACTTTAGGAGAGCGATAGCCTGCGGTACAGCCCAGGGGGCGAAAAGGATTCACCAGCACCCTCGCACCGCCTCCGGAGAACAAGAAGCAAGTGTGGCCCAACCACTGAATCGACAAAGAATCAGCAGTTTGAGCTTGATAGCTTTCCCATCCAGATGGCAAACCAGTGAAGAAAGCTGCTAGCAAACCCGTCTGTGCGTAACGTATTAATTGTCGCCGTTTCATCTTGTGGTTGGGGTTGTCGGGTGTTGGTCGTCTGTTGTTATACCACAAAACACCGCCAGTCGATTTTAGATTTTAGATTTTAGATTTTAGATTTTAGATTTACTCCACAGATGAATCTGGGATATGGAACTTTCGTCTAAAATTTGGGGATCACCACAACGATTTTCGGGGGCTTGTATCCTTTTGTGGACGCCTGAGATGCGAAAATGTGCACCATAGTTTTACCGTAAAGTTTGCATTGCGCGCCCTACAAAGTTAGATAATTTCAACCGTCAGGTTCGCATTACGCACCCCAAAGATTCAGACAAAAACTCAAAATTCAAAACCCAACTAAAGCCGTTTCAAGAAATTTCGTAATAATTGCTTTCCCGAAGTCGTCAAAATACTTTCCGGGTGAAACTGTACACCTTCAATGTGCGGATATTCCCGATGCCGCACACCCATAATAGTTCCGTCTTCAACCCAAGCGGTCATTTCCAAAACTTCTGGACAACTCTGCTTTTCAATTACCAAACTGTGATAGCGAGTTGCAATCATCGGCGATTCCACGCCCTGAAAAACTCCGACTCCTGCGTGTTCTACCTGAGAAGTTTTGCCGTGCATCAACACGGGTGCAGAAACAATTTTCCCGCCAAATACTTGACCGATACTTTGATGTCCCAGGCACACGCCTAAAATTGGTAAAGTCGGGCCCAATTCTTTGATTAATTCCAGAGAAATTCCCGCATCTTCCGGCCGCCCCGGGCCAGGAGAAATCACCACTGCTGCCGGCTGCAATTGGCGAATTTCTGCTAAGGAAATTTGGTCGTTCCGGTAGACTTGCACTTCGCTGGCTACAGGCAATTCAGCACCTAGTTCTCCTAGATACTGTACCAAATTGTATGTAAAACTGTCGTAGTTATCGATGACTATAATCACGGGTTAAGTTAGATTTTAGGTTTTAGATTTTAGATTTTAGGTTAACTCGCTCCCTGAAAGCAAGGGTTTCAAGATTTTAGATAGATGCCTAAGATAAAAATAGCTGCAATATAGACGAATAAAACTAAAAATCTCAAATTGGTCATCTAAAACCTAAAATTTGCCATCGCCCAATAAGTTACTGACGGCCGATCGCAATTTGAACGACTGCCCACAAAGGAGGAAGCAGAAGTGCAGTACCGACGATGATCGCAGCCATTGCCGATACCAGAACTGCTCCGGCAGCGCAGTCTTTGGCAATTCTGGCTAGTTCGTGATAAGATTGCCCGACTGTCAAGTCTACCACCGATTCGATCGCCGTATTCAACAGTTCCATTGCTAAAACTATGCCAATGGTGACGCCGATCACAGATATTTCTACTGGTTTGAGTTGCAAAAATAGGCCGAGTCCGATCGCCAAAGTGCCAATAACTGTGTGAATCCGAAAATTGCGCTGAGTTTCAAAAGCATAACTCAGACCCCCCCAAGCGTATCTAAAACTCGTAGCTAAGCTAGATGCGATTTTCCAGGACAGCTCTCGGTTGTATTTCAAGGCTTTTTTCGGCTCCTGGACTGTCTGGCTAGAAGAGTCTTGAGGCATGGGCAGAAACTGTGCGATTTGTGATGAAATTGAGGGTCTATCTAGTGTCATAAAGAACCAACTTTAATTTACAGAGATGAATGAAAGCTAAACTTTTGAAATTAACTTCATCAAGTCTAGGTAACTTTTCTAAGTTTTTACTAAAGTTTTGGTTTAATTTCAGAAAGTTATGTTGGGCTTGACATGATTTGTTAAATAACCATCAACTTCAGTTATGCTGTTTGGATCGTGAGACCGATCGCCCGCAGCAATGTTTCTTGTCGATCGAGCATTTGAGTCAGACTTTCTTCATCCGGGTGATCCCAGCCCAAAAGATGCAGAAAACCGTGGGCTGCCAGCCAAGCTAGTTCGGTCTTCAGGGGATGTCCTTGCTGCTGGGCTTGTCGGTTAGCTGTATCGATCGAGATGACGATATCACCCAAGTATAGGGGTTCAGATGACTGCATTTCCTCTAGCTGAGGACAGTCTACCTCTAAAGATGCGAAAGCTAGTACATCAGTCGGTCGATCGAGCTGGCGGTACTGGAGGTTGAGGGCTTGCATCTCCGTATCAGCGGTTAAACGCAGACTGACTTCGTAGCCTGGAGCCGCTGGCACATCCGCCGCCTGGTTTTCCAGCCAAACGCTAAACCAATTTTCCCACGTTTCGGCTGAAATCTCCCCGCTGGCTGCACTCTCAGGGAGGTTGGAAGCGTCGGCTGACTGCTGGGCGAGCCCGTAACAGTCTTCGACGTTCACCTCTATTAACATTTTTTTGCTCTCCTGTCAAGGGATATATTCAATTTTTTTACAAATTCCAATTGCGCGATCGAACGGCAGGGGATTTTGCTGTTGCTGGAAAGATACAGTAATCTGTTAGAGATTGCAACAGGCAGGCAGAACAATCAGCTTAACTCCCGATTAAGAAAGATCAAAAACATCAGCAGAAATTAGAGGCTGATTGTTGGAATCCCGGATTAAGAATTGAAATAGCGATCGAGAAAAGCCAAACCGACGAGTACGCCTAAAAGTCCCGCCGCCGTCAAGGCAAAATGAAACAAAGAAGTCGCCCGCTTGCGAACCATGTTCCGCATCGCCAGCTTGACATAACTCGGTGGAGGTGCGGTGTTTGTCGGCGCTGTCTGGGTTTCGGCGGCGGACTCTTCGGAGGCGGGAATTGCTGAGGGAGGTTGACTCATTACGGTTAGTTTAGAAGGTTAACAGAGGGGCTGCTGAGGACAGGCTCGTCCCGATGTTAACAAATATGTAACGTTTTGTGTAGGATTTTTTAGATTTCAGATTGTCGCAGGCTGGTTTCGGGCGGCAGAGAATCGGGCTAAACTTTCTTCAGCCATCAGCCATCCGCTGAACTTCAGCAATAATTCGCCTCACTGTCTCCGCCTCGGGCGATCGCAAATGCTGCAAAATGTCCAAAGATTGCTGTAAATAATTCAAAGCTTTGTCAAAATCTCTCTTCTTAAGTACACCGACAAAAATATTTACACACCTACAATTTTGTAAGGCTCACAGAAAGAGAATTTCAGATTCTATTTTGTGTAATTAATTCTGTCCAACTACTTATCTGCTAACAACTGTCCTAACCTTCCGAAAGTAGCAGCTTTTCCTCGATAATCGCCCATCTTTTCCTCAAGTTCCAGAGATTTTTCATAAAATGCGATCGCCTTTGCTACTTCCCCTTAATCCGCATAAATTCCTGCTATTTGGTGCAAAGTAGCAGCTTTACCTTGAACATTGCCAATCTTTTCTTGGCGTTGTTGAATTGAGGTACCATAGAGCGAGTGAGCGATTCACAAAAACCAATTAACTGAAAGTCAAAGCCAATGAAATTTCCTGAAGATAAGTCAACTCATGTTAATAAAAATGCGCCGAATAAAGGCAAGCAAAATTATATTTATGTTGACTGTGGCAGGCAATTTAGAGATTGCTATCAAACCCAGCAGTGTTACGCGCAAGAAGTTAAATATCAATACCTAAAAATATATGTCAATGGGATGGGTTTTCGTGCGAGCAAGAGAGTCAAAGACCTGCATCACACGACACTAATTAATTAGCTCAAGCAAGTTGGAAAGCTGCTACCATCCGCTTACGATCTAGAGACAATTCCAGAAGTAGGAGAACTAGATGAGCTACAAACCTTTATAGGAGAAAAAAAACAATCTGGGTGTGGACAGCAGTAGATTACTTTAGACCAGGTATTCTAGGATGGGTATTAGGAGATCCAGCGTCCTAAAACGTTTGAACCTTTGTGGGATGTAGTTAGTAAGCTGTCAAACATCTAAACTGCATTAACTAAGTTGCCTTTATTTTTTATCTTTCGGTTCCATTTCATAATTA
>NZ_JAUBPW010000086.1:0-27008 GCF_036700965.1 Microcoleus sp. Pol8_D6
GGTGTGGTTATTTACGGACTGGATACCGTGATTCACCACACAACGAATCGCACAAAGCCCCGTCCTTCGCTTGACGGCTTTTTTATCTTTAGATTTCTAATGAGTTCCCGAAGCACGTCGGATTTAGATATTCCGGTTGCTTCGCAGCAGCAAGTGAGCGGATTTAGTCTGGGTAAAATGTGGCAGATGGCAGAGCAGATTGGCGCTCAGTTGGAGATTCAGAGCGAACTGGGAGGGGGAACAAAGGTTATTATTGTCATATCTGTTAGGATCATCCCAATTTAGGAAAAACAGGAGTACGAGCCGGAGTTCTCTTTCGCGAGATAGAAATGCCAGCGAGCAGGATGCGTGTACTCCTAAAAAACGCTCTTAGGTTAAAGCACTGACTGAGAAAATTCAGGTAAATGTCAATGTGTTTATCTAAATCTAAGTATAAAGTTAGAACGACGGAGTGAAAGGGTGCAATTATGTCTTATAGCGAATTTTCCCTAGATGATATTAAAAATAAACTCGGGTTGACAATTCGAGAAGTCTCTGAAGTTATTACGGCTGTAGAACCGATCGAACCCAGTCAGCTTTTAAAGGAAACCTTAGCAGAAAATATCCCCTTAGCCTTGGGAATCGACACGGAAAAAGCGCGCTCAGAGATGATTGTCGCTCCGGTATTGATTGAACTCCGCAGGCGCTGCGATCGTCAAATCAGCCTGTTTTCCGGTACGGAATTCAATATCGATCGAGTCAAAGGACTCAACGGTGTCTGTGACTTTATGATTAGCCATTCACCAGAACAATTATCTTTAAACGCCCCTGTGTTTACACTTGTCGAAGCCAAGAATGACAATATCAAATCGGGAATTGGCCAGTGCATTGCTGAAATGTTGGCAGCCCAGATGTTTAATGTTCAAAAAAACAACAGTATTTCTTGTGTTTATGGTGCCGTTACAACCGGCAGTATTTGGAAGTTTATGAAACTCGAAAAAAGTACGGTTTATATTGAAACAACAGAGCATTTTATTGAAAATATTCAACTCATTCTAGGTATTTTAATGCAAATTGTTCAGTTGACTCGCCCAACCCTTCCGTATTTATGAACTCCTGAAATTTTACAGTCTATGACTTCCTGATTTTGATAAAATAAAAGTCTGGGAAACCACACTAAATTCCAGTGGTTCGTGCAGCCGGAATGTTCCGAGTGTTGGGATTTTGATTGTATTCCCAGCATCCAGTAAAACTTTTCCGTTTATCGCACAAGCGACGCTCTGTTGAACGGTTGACTGGCTTCAGTTTTCTTCATGCTCTCTGGCCGAAATGGACTGCCGAAATTCATATATCGATATCTGAGGTACTGGTTCTAAACAGGGAGGTGGATTAAATAAAAAATTCTCTGGACAATACCGGATAATACCTCAGTTAACTTTGAGAACTGTCTTGGGATTTGGCGATCGTACAATCGGCCGAAATGCAATTCTGAGTCATATCGCTGATAATATCTAAACTCATATTTTCCACTAACTTGGTCAAAGCCCCAGCAATTTGTTTCTGGGAGCGAGGAATTCGCTCAATTAACTGCCTTACCGCTTGCTCGTCTCCACAAGCGGCTGCTTTATAAAGCTTCTCAATCGACTCCCTCGGCAACACAGATAGCGACTCAGGAGTCAGTTGCTGGACCGGCTCATCCTGTTCGGACTTCCTAGACGCCTCCTCTTCATAGATATAGCGAACACCCAAATGAAGCGCCATCTTCTCAAAAATTACTGTTTCTCGGAACGGTTTGGCAACAAAGTCATCGAAGCCGTTCGACATGGCGAGTTCCTGGGTTTTAACAAAAGCATTAGCGCTCAAAGCAATAATCTTAGTCTTAGAACCGTTAGGCAGAGAGCGAATTTTTTGAGCAGCTTGAAAGCCGTCTAGAACAGGCATCCTCAAATCCATCCAAATTAAATGCGGCTTGTACTTTCGCCACAATTTAACAGCCTCAGTTCCGTTATCCGCAAACCACACAAGAAAGCCAGCCGACTTCAATATTTGAGTTAGCAGCAACCGATTTGCCGACTCATCGTCCGCTACCAGAATGCGATATATTTGTTGGTTGGATGCCAACCCCTTCACTCGTTTTTGCGGCTGTCTGTCATAAATTTCGCTCTCAGTTGCATGACTGACTTTAATGTAAAAACTAAAAACCGTTCCTTTCCCCACAGAACTTTTGACCTTAATCTCACCACCCATCAGCTTCACAAAAGAGCTACTGATTGGCAATCCCAAGCCCGTTCCCGTTTGCGATTTCCTACCAGTTTCAGTTTGCACGAACGGCTTGAACAAACGGCTAATCTCTTCAGGGGCAATACCATGACCTGTATCCTTCACTGAGAACTGGAGAAAGAATTTGGATAGCGGTTTTTTGGCCATAGACTGAAGGCATTTTACAGTCAGCTTCACCCTACCCGTCTCAGTAAATTTAACAGCATTGCCCAACAGATTAATCAAAACTTGGCGCAGCTTGCTTTCATCAGTTCGGACGTATTGCGGTACATCTTTCCGGAGTTCAAAAACAAGTTGCAATCCTTTAGACTGAGTTTTGAGTTGGAACATCCGTTCTATGTCCGAGAGCAAACTGTAAAGGTCAAAAGCATTTGATTCGAGGGTAATTTGACCAGCTTCAATCTTAGAGAGCGACAAAATATCGTTGATTAGTTTCAACAAATGCTCGCCACTGCGATTGATAATATCTAAACTCGACTGCTGTTCCGGTGCAGTTTTTTTAGAGTTCACAAGGAGGTGGGCAAAGCCGATAATCGCATTCAGAGGCGTTCTCAATTCGTGGCTCATATTGGCCAGAAAGGTACTTTTAGCGCGATTGGCACTTTCGGCTGCAATTTTAGCTTGTTTTAGTTCCTTTGTTTTCTGTGCAACTTGCCGCTTTAAATCGCCAGAATATTCTTCTAACCGCTGGCGAGATGCTTTTAACTGGCAATTCATGCGCTCGAAAGCACAGGCTAGGGCTTCGAGTTCGGCAACACCGCTACCTAAAACTGTTGAGTCGAAGTCGCCACCAGCTATCGCCTCTGTTGCCGAAATTAACCGCTGCAGCCGCTGTTCTATTCTTAGGGAAATGGACAGCAAAAGGCAGATAGAAAGAACCAAAGCCAGCAGCACGAGCAAAATAGTGTTGCGGGTGTTAGCCTGAACTTTGTCCGTAAAATCGGTTTCAGGGACAACTGCTACAATCAGCCAGTTTAAGCTTGAAGAGTTTTCAAAAGGTCTGACTTGCAGTAAGTATAGTGAGTTGCTGGCAGTAAAGTTAAGATTTTGGCTGCTGTTAATAGCAGCGAGGCTGCCATAATGTTTAAGCAAATACTCTGTGGAAAGCTGGATTACTTGTTGTTGCAGAGCTCGGGCGCTTCTTCGCTGCTGGGAGTCAGCAGAAATAGACGGTTTTGGTTCAGTTACCTCGTTCCGAGCAACTAAATGTCCCTCTCGGTCTAAGATAAAGGCTTGACAGTTAGGGCTGATGTGGAAATCGTGCAAGTTGAATGTTGAGGTTGGGGTGGGAAAAGCAGGATTTGTTTTTTGTTGACGGAATATTGTTTTTGGAGAGTCTGACCCATTTCTTTTCCCATTTGGTTTGATTGTGACTCCGGCTGTTTGACTTGGGGGAAGTTGGTTTACCGAACCAGTTTGCATTTTTTTATAAGTCCCTTCTCCTTTCCCAACCCCAACCCCTTCTTTTAAGTAGTTGTCAAGGCGGTCCCCGATGCGGCTCGTTGCTTCTCCCAATAGCTGTGCAACTAAGTCATTCATTGTCTGCCGCCCTGTTTGAAAAGAAAGCCATCGCGTCAGACATATGGGTTCTATAATACCAGAAGTAGAGGTCGCCTTTTAAACGGAAGGAGCTTGAACTGGATTGAGGAGTGCTGCTGCAACAACGATGTAGTGCCCGTGCATTACCCAGTGCAAGTTCGGTAGCAACTCGACTTCCTTTGATACTGGAGTATCATCGACCGCATAGATTTATTTACAAGCTTTTCAAAGCTCATAAGGGAGATCGCACTCATCATGGCTAAACTTGAGGAATTAAGCAAAGGGGTTAAGCTCAAGGGAATTCTACCTAACACCACAGTCACGGTAGTAGATGTCTCCAAGTGTGGAAACGATGCTGTCACAGTAGTATATCGAAATGATGACAATGGTCGTTTAGAAGATCAGGTAATCTATCGGTCAGATGAGCAAAATCTGGAGATTGTTCGCCAGCAGAAATATGCTTGGCGATTCGATGCTGATGGGGCTTTATTTCGCCTAGTTTCGGAAGCCCTCCGAATTGACTTTGCCCATCTATTCGATCGATTCTTGGCTATTCATACCTCACAAGTCGAGCCGTATCCCCACCAAATCACGGCAGTTTATGAAGAAATGCTACCGCGTCAACCTTTGCGCTTCTTGCTGGCGGACGATCCAGGTGCAGGCAAAACCATCATGGCCGGGTTGTTGATTAAAGAGTTAATGATGCGTGGTGATTTGCAGCGTTGTCTAATTGTTGTTCCTGGTAACTTAGTAATCCAGTGGCAACGAGAACTCAAGGATAAATTTGAGCTAAATTTTAAAATTCTTAGTAACGACGACATCAAGACCACACTCACAGAAAACGTTTTTGAAAAGATGCCCTTGGTCATTGCTAGGGTAGATAAATTAAAACGAGATAAATCGAGTCAAGAGAAAAAACTTCAAGAAAATATCAAGTCAATTGAATGGGACTTAATTATCTGCGATGAAGCTCATAAAATGTCTGCCTCTTTCTCTGGGGGTGAAGTGAAGCTAACTAAACGTTACAAGCTTGGGCAGATCCTATCAGATAGTGAAACTACCCGCCATTTTTTATTGATGACTGCTACGCCTCATAACGGCAAAGAAGAAGATTTTCAACTGTTTATGGGGCTGCTAGACCCCGATCGCTTCGAGGGCAAGTTTCGTAATGGCGTTCATTATGCAGACACCTCTGACATGATGCGACGGATGCTAAAAGAAGACTTAGTAGATTTGGAAGGCAAGCCTCTGTTGCCAGAACGTCTATCTTACTCTTTAGCTTATCATCTATCATATTTGGAAGAGCTGCTTTATAAACAAGTAACTGAATATGTAGAGAAAGAATTCAATAGGGCTGATAAACTAGAGAAGGGACGCAAGACGAGCATCGGTTTTGCCCTAACGATTTTACAGCGACGACTGGCTTCATCCCCAGAAGCAATTTACAAGTCTTTGCAAGGGCGACGGGAGCGATTGGAAAATAAATTGCGTCAAAAAGAAGATTTTCTGAAGACACTCACTTGTCCCGATTCAGAGGATTTAGAAGATTTTCTATCTCAAGAAATAGAAAATCTGGAAGATGAATTTGTAGATCAAGCTACAGCCGCTTCAACTATTGCAGAACTTCTAGCTGAAATTAATAAGCTAGAAAAATTAGTACAATTGGCACAAGAAGTGCTAAAAAGCGGTACTGATACAAAATGGGAAGAGCTTTCTAAGCTATTTAAAAATAATCCAGAAATGTTTGACTTTCAGGGACAAAGGCGCAAAATTATTGTGTTTACTGAACATCGCGCTACCTTGGACTATTTGGTACGCCGTGTCAGCGACCTCATAGGCGAAAAAGCAGTTGCTACCATTCATGGCGGTATCAAACAAGAGGATCGCCAGAAAATACAGGACGCATTTAACCAAAATCCTACGGTGCAAGTTTTAGTGGCTAATGATGCTGCTGGTGAAGGGATTAACCTCCATGAGTCTTGCCATTTAATGATTAATTATGATTTGCCTTGGAATCCCAATCGACTAGAACAGCGATTTGGACGCATTCACCGGATTGGTCAAACAGAAATCTGTCATCTCTGGAACTTGGTAGCAGCAGATACACGAGAAGGACAAGTGTTCCAAAGGGTGCTGGAAAAATTAGAAGTTGCACGAAAAGCTTTAGGAGGTAAGGTTTTTGATGTCTTAGGAGAGGCAATCAATGGTAAACAGCTAGGAGAACTTTTAATTGAGGCTATCCGCTACGGTGACACACCCGATAATCAAGCGAAACTAGAGCAGGCTATTGAGGAAAAACTTAATCTAAAGCATCTTCAAAATATCCTAGAAAAACGGTCACTTTATCATAAGTTAATGGACACTTCTAAGCTGCGTCAAATTTATGAAAATATTGAACTATCCGAAGTGCATAAACTACAACCCCACTTTATAATAAACTTTTTTGTAGCAGCCTTTCAACAGCTTGATGGAAAAATACAGGGAGGTGAATCAGGACGTTATGAAGTGACTTTAATTCCGGTTAGTCTCCGCCACCGATTACCCAAGCTTTACCGTCACATTTGTTTTGAGAAGGCTCAAGCTCATCTCCGGGGTAAACCACCGGCTGAGTTTATCTATCCCGGTCATCCACTCTTAAATCACACAATAGATTTAATTTTGGAACCATACCGTGCTTTACTAAAACAAGGCTGTATCCTTGTGGATGAGAATGACTTGAGCGAACAAGTTCGCATTTTAGTGTACTTAGAACATTCCATTCAAGATGCTCGTAAGGACAAGTCGGGCAATTTCAGAATTGTATCTAGGCAGATGCAGTATGTTGAGATTGATTCAGAAGGTCACGCTAAAAATGCAGGTTACGCACCCTATTTAGATTACCGACCTTTGCAGCAATCTGAGCAATCTCTGCTACCCCAGATATTAAACATTTTGATGAGTGAGTCTTTAATCCTACAAAAGGGCATTGAAGAACAAGCGCAACATTATGCTATTCAACATCTAGTTCCCCTGCATAAAGGGGAAGTGCAACGACAGCGGACGGAGCGGATTAATAAAACAATAGAAGCTGTAAAAGAGCGACTGACTGCAGAAATTAACTACTGCGAGAATCAAGCCGAAAAATTCCGGTTAAAAATTGGAGTACAAGCGACTGCACAACTCAATTATGACCATGCTCGTCGGAGAGCAGAAGAACTAAAAGCACGCCGGGAAAAGCGACTGGCAGAGTTAGAGCAAGAACGTAATATCTCAGCAAAATCGCCAGTGGTTTTGGGCGGTGCATTGATTGTACCTATGGCTTTGCTCCAGCATTTGAAAGGGGAAACTCAAAGAACTCCAGGTAATTTCGCTGAAGAAAAACAGCAAGTAGAGAAGCTGGCTATGGAAGCAGTGATGGCGGCGGAACGAAAACTAGGTTTTCAGCCAAGGGATGTAAGTGCTGACAAGTGTGGTTACGATATTGAATCCTGCATCCCCGGCACGACGAATCGGCTGCGTATTATTGAAGTCAAAGGTCGAATTCAGGGCGCAAGTACGGTAACAGTCACGAAAAATGAAATTATTACAGCTTTGAATAAACCTGATAGTTATATCTTGGCTTTGGTGGAAGTTTCTGATTCAGCACAGTTATCTCTGAATAATTGTACTGTGCGTTATGTTCATCGTCCTTTTCAGCAAACGCCAGATTTTGCAGTGACGAGCGTGAATTATAGCTGGTCGGAACTTTGGGTTCAAGGAAAAGAGATGTAGTGTTATCTTGCAAAGATTTAGATTATTATAAAATTCAATATTTTAAAATCAAGATTCACGTCATTTTTTATTTAAACTAATAAATAAATTTCAATTTTTTTCTAGTAACCGATAGATTGTACGATGCTTTACGATCTTGTGGGTGTAGCTTCAGAGCCATTTTATAATCTTCCTCAGCTTCATAGTATCTTTTGAGATAGAAGTACACATTTCCTCGACTGCGATAGAAGTCAGGGATATTAGAATTAAGTTGGATAGCACTACTGTAAGATTGAATTGCTAAATGATATTCTTTTTGCTTGGTATAGGCATGACCGCTGTGGTAGTAAGCCCAAGCATCTTTTCCCGTTTGATGAGAAAGCTGATTAGTAGTTTTGGCTATTTTAGCTTTTCCAGGGCGTTGGTTAAGCACTACTTTAGTAGGTTTTGCTTGAGAAGTTGGTTCATTAAAAGCTTTTTCAAGTAAATTTTTAAATTCATGCTCATCGAGTAGCTCTAGTTGAACGGCATCTTCTAATGTAACTTGAGTAAAGCAACGTTTTTTAGCTTGATAAATATCCAAAAGACCAGTAACTTTTATAAATTGACCTTTCCAAGCTTTTAATTCTTCTGCTTTAATTCCTTTGATTTGCGCTAATTTATGCAAGCCTTGCCCCGAAATTACTATCCGGAAAATTCCCTCGTTGCAGATTGGGGATGTAGGATTATAAAAATTAATACAAAAGGGTTTATGCTGATTATTTTTAGTATAGTCAATTATGTTAAATACTCGACCTACAACGGTAATTATTTTTCCCTGTTGGTTAAGTAACTCTGGTACATTATCGGCTGCAAAAACTTTTGATTGTGAGGGTGGTACAGTAGCAGTAGGCTGTATTTTGACCCTGGGAACACCCGGAAAAATATCGACTCCGAGTTGGGCGGCCCGATCGCACCAATAACATTTACCATAACTTTTGCTGTAGTAATGGTTGGTAATCCGGTCACACTCGGTTAAATCAGCGATCGCAACTTCCAGTGCTTTCTTCCACTCCCTAGCAGTTGGTCGCAAATGTGGTTGTGTATGCCCATCATTAAAGCATCTGAGAAAGCATCGCTGAATCTCAGGATGCACAACATCTAAAGGAATTGTCAATGGGCCCGGCTGGATCGAACTGTTTGGGGCATAAGGCCAAAATCCTTGGCGGATTAGTTTACTTGGTTCCGGCGAATCTCCTTCCCCTACCCATATTCCTTTAAACGGTTCAGCGCCAAACAGCAGTAAGTAAACAATTACTGCCAACCGAAAACGGTCATGGATTTCTGTTTGATCTGTAATATGAAAATCTTTTTCTAACAGTTCTACAGGCGTGAAGCCTTGTGTACCCACTAAGCAGCGATACACCTCGCCTGTATTAGGATGGCGCACCTGAAAAGAATCTGTATCAATAATCGAAGGTAAAGCACGATTATTAACCAGAATATTTTGTGGTTTAATGTCACCTAAAACATAGCCTTTGGCATGAATTAATTGAATCAATGAGGCAATATTTAGTGCTGTTGTGTGGAGGAAAGACCAGTAAACTTCAAGCTTCTGCTTATTACGAAGCCGTGGATTATACACATCTAGTAATTCTTTTGCATCTTTAATCTCGGGCATTAAAAAGCCTAACACCGAACCATTTCGATCGGTGAGTAGTTCCTGGGGCCAAGCAAAAGAAATATGGTTAAGGTGTGAGTTAGGCTCTGTGGGTGGGTTCGCTACCATGACTTCCAGCTTCTTAACCCGCTCGTGGTGTGCATCGTGATAAACTTTGGCTAGATAGCCAGTGCGATCTGTTTTCCAAACGGTTCCTTCACCACTGCTGGCTATCTGTTCAACTAGGGCGATCGATTGACCTGTACTGGCACAAATAAGAACTGTCATTTCACTTTAGTATGGTCGTTATAAAGGCACAAAAGCAAGGTTTTATCGTCATCTGTTTTAGCATTTAGCCTTTCAGAGTCAAGGAAACTTCTAATGTATTCGTCTTCCTGCTCTGGATGACTGGTTTCTACCATATATTCTTCTAGTGGCTGGAAAAAAGGGGGGAAAGGTGTCCAGTCGCTCATCCGAATCGCTACTCGCTCCAGTCCATCTGTTGATGCACAAATGAACTTTTGGTGACCTGGTAGAACACGCACACGCATATCATTTAAGGCATTTGCCGAGGTGACAAATGTTGTTTCATTGATGAATTCTCCTTTATCTGGGGTAAAAAGTAGTTGATCTTCTCCTTCCCGAAGACGCGCCACTATGAATCCATCTCCAATCTGCATGGCAGCAACCCAATTCGGAGTAGCCAAAAATACTAATAAAGTACAAGCTAAGTCATTAACTGAGTAATCACTACTAGCGGCTCGTTCTTGCAAAGCTTTTACTACTTTGTTTAAAATAATGGTAAAGAATTTTCCAGCTTGTCCATCAGGGAGAAGTTTAGCGGGCCAATGCAATTCAACGTTGCACTGGCGTAACATTAAGAGTTCATCAAGCGCTGTCTTAACCGTCAACTTTGCACCAACATCAGAATGTTGGGCGCTGCCAGACCCATCGGCAACAGCTCCCAAGATCACCTTGTTGGAGATGATATATTGTCCGTAATCTTGGCAGGGTAGCTGCTGTTTTTTGTGGCTAGTTCCTGTTGCGGAACGTGCGATCGCTTTCCAATCCACGAAATATCCTCAGTATCTAGGTAGTAATTTGACCCCATCCAACAGGTGGCAACGCCACAGCCACTCCTATCTTCTCACTAGAAACCCGTTTCATCGAGGTACTCAGCCACACAAACAGAGAGCGAAAATCTAGACCATTCAGCATTATAGGTGGGCGTTCTGGCGGGGCAATTTGTGCGAGAATTTTCGTATCTGCGCCCTGCACGCCAACGGCAAAGAAACAGAGTCGGCGCTTTGCCTCATCCTCCTGCACGCGCTGCGCTGCCAATGGCCAGCAGGTGTCAGTCGGCGCTCCATCTGTAATTAAGAAGATCCAAGGGCGATAATACTGAATACCGTTGGCTTTGTAAGTCTTCTTGCGCGCTTCAAGTCGATCCAAAGCGCAATCAATAGCCTCACCTATTGGAGTTTTGCCACTAGCCTCCAGTCGTGGCGGTGTGAAGTGCTCAATGGTTGCGAAATCTTGGATCAGACGCACTGGGCCGAAGGTGATTATCGCTACCTCGACACTCAGGGAGGCTTTCGTATCTTTCAGTACGTCCTCCTTAAAAGCTGCAATCCCTCGATTCAACTCCTGAATCGGTTCTCCCGCCATAGAGCCAGATGTATCGAGCAACAGGAGGACTGGACAGCGATTTTCCGGGTTCTCAACAAATTCAGGCAATCCTACAGGCATCCACTACCCCCACCAGAGCAATTTTAGTGATGGTTTCATTTTACACTACGCATGGGCAACACCAGAGCACTACCTTTAGGCGAGGGTTCAATAGTGGCCTCAAAGGTACTGCCGATCGGCAATTTAGGTGAATTAGCAGAGAACATAGCTAATTCTTGTCCGTCAAGGAGGACAATAGGGCTGCCGTCGCGCCTCGAACCGCTACCGCTAACAGAACCCACCTCAAAAGTCAATGTTTTCTGCCTCCATTTGGGACTGCTAAAGTCAACATCTTTCAAGTCATTGTACTTCTGTCCAATCAGTTCAGCTCTGTCAAACTGAAAGGTTTGCAATTGCTGGCAAATTTCATCTGTAAACAAATTGAGAACCAATGCTGCTTTAGGTGTTTGGTTTTGGGACTCAAGCCAAGTATAATCAGCAGGAGCTACAATGCGTGAACAGACATCTTTAGTGCGGCCAAGACCATCACGGTAGGTTAAGTCTAAACTGTCGATGTCGTTGACATTTTCGCCAAACTTTCTTTCAAAAATTCCCACCAGTTTGTCGCTGGGTTCAATTAAGGCAAAATTGACCATTGGCAGGCTCGAATGCAAAGTTGCTTCATATTTAATACCTTTGCTGTCTAACAATTCTTTCCAATGTCCAGCTAAGTCTTTGCCAACTGGTTGTCGCTTCTTATCCCTGACAGTCTTACCGCTGCCGTCCCGTTCAAATTCCTCGAAAGGGACGCTCAAAACGTAAGTGTTTTTTGGCATTGCTTCGTGCAGTCGCTCGTACTCAGGTTCAAGGTTGAATTCAATCAGCAGTTGGCGAGAAAGTTCCTTACAAGCTTTGCGAGGGACTTCTAAGTTGGGATTTGCGGTTTCGACGTGCCACATCGCACTAGCAGCTAAAAACCGTTCTTCAGGGTCAGTCCAAGCTTCGGTCACATCGGCTCTTAAGCTCTCGTATAACTTGCTGACGGCTTCTTTAATTGCCTTAGAATCGCCGCCGCACTCCAAGTGAATTTCGCCCATCCTTTCTCGATAGCGTTCCTTAATATCTTGCGCCCACCTGACATAATGTTTCTCCCAATTTTCTCGCTCATCTAAGTCAGAAGGAGACTCGAACAGGTAGCGAAATTCGTCGCGGTGGCGGCTTTTTAGACGAGTCGGTTCCCACTCTGGGTTAACAGCCTCCCTAGCAATGCAATTGATAGCGGTGCCGTCTCCTATAGGTAATGGCACGGTTTTGTAAAGCCTGGGGTCGTCTTTGTAGTCAAATAGGTAGCTTGGGTGCTGTTCTGACCACTGCTTAGCCTTGGACAGCAGGGTGGGGTGGTGGTCTTCGGTGCGAGTAGCACTTTTGGGACTGTCCACTTCAATTTGCAGGGCATCAAACAGCTTTCCAAGAAGCTGCCGCTTCTGTTGATTGAATAAACTTTCTGGCTGTCCCGGTTCTGCGGCTGACGATTGCACTCTCCCGATTAAGGTAGCCACCCAGCCAATTTTATTTTGGGCGATCGCTACGGCAATTTGCCGCAATTTAGTATACTTGCGCTCGCCATCACTATCGGTAGCTTTATTGTAGTCAACTTTCTCTCGCTTCTCAACTGCATCGTACTCATTCTCTTGATTAGCGTGCCTGGTTTCAGAGGCGATATTCGGCATTCGGGAAGCAGGCGTAATCACTAATTGATCGCCGTCAAAATCGCATTGATGATGCTGCATGGCTTGGTCAGAGCGAATGAAAACGCACCCTTTGTACTGCGTTAATTCAGGATGGCTTTTGTTGTCTACTGTGTAGCGGCGGATGTTATCTTTACTGACAATTGGGTATCGGGTAACGATGACTTCTGTGCCGTGTCGCAAGTGGGGGGCAACAATTGTACCGGGTTTGAGGTTTTCACAAGGTTGAGCCATTGCTGAACCGTGATGAATTGCTCCTTTAATTGCTAAGTCTTTCCACTTTTTAGCCAGTTGTTCTTGCATGAAATCGACGACTTTGGGAAAGTCGAGGAGTTGACCGAGTTTGTCGTTCCTCAAAATTGAAATTAGCCGGGATTCGTTGCGCTGGGCTTTTTCATCTGCTTCATCTTCTAATCCGCTGCTGTCTTCGTGAAGGCTAGATTGAAAAGCAGCTTTTTTGTCGTGCTGCTCCACTAAGTATTTGGCAAGTTGCAGCCGGTTGTTTTGCAAGTCAGCTAGCTTTTGGGCTTCAATTTTGGTCGGTGTGGCGATGTCAGCCCCAATAGCTGCTTCGGAATACCAAATCGAAAATTGCCAGGAATTTTCGTATTCAGTTACTTTGGCGTTGCCTCGATTTCCTAGTATAGCTTTGGGAAATTCGTAGTCGCCACAGGGGATAAGTTCAGCTAATTGCTCTTTAGCAACTCCTTTGATAGAGGAGCGATCCATGATGATATCATAACCCAACTCGGAGGTTAAATTAGCATCAGGCAACAGCGTTCCTTTGGCAAGAAAGCTAATTTCTGGAGTGTGGCAGTCTTCTTGTCCCCATTCCTGCATCCAGGCAAATCTGAATTGAAAAGGTCGGTTGTAATTTCCTCCCAATTGTTGCGCTAGTGCCGGTGAAATTTTACCGTGACAGTCTCCGGTTTGCCACTTATGAGCTTTCGCTTTTTCACTTTGGTCATCGCTTTGAGAATCAACAATTTTGACTTGTAAGGTTTCGCCGTCAAGGGAGCTATCTAACAATTTGGCTCCTTGGTTGCAACTGCTAACTAGCAGTGAGCCGTAGCGACAGGCGTGGTCGGGTTGGGTTTTGAATACGCTCAACAGTTTGGTTGAGAGTTCAATGTCTGCAAAGTAAACATTTTTGCCGGAGCTGAAAGCAACTCTTCTGGTAATACCATCTCCGAAATCGATGTTTTTTAGAGGGTCAACGCTGCTATCATTTGGGTCGGGTTTAACGATGCTTAGGGATGCTAATTCTTCAGGTTCAAAAAGCAGTTCAAGCAGGGAGTTACGCAGCACTTCTGATTCAGCTTGGTACCGCCCCTTTGCTCTACCGTCAGTCAAGGACATATCAAAGACTGGGATTTTTAGTCCTTCCCCAGCTACCCATTCTGTGGAGCGATATTCTGGGGTAAGTTTTCTTCTGCTCATTGATTAGCTCCTGAATCCGAGTTTTTACATTTTTAGGACTTACGCACAGTAATAGTCCAGATTTTGACAATCTTGTTCCTTCACAAATTCCTGCTACTGAGTGATATTTACCCCCTCCAATTGGAGGGGTTTAGAAGAAAGAAGTAGCGTGTTACAATCAGAATGACAATCCCAATGTGGAGAAAAAAAGTGAAAGTAGTTCGCACAACTACGGCTATGAAAAGCCAACGGGATTATTTCTCTGATAGCGATAGCGATGCACTTGCTCGCGTTGCTTTTGGAGAAGGTGAAAACAGTCAGCAGTTGGGAGGTTTGAGCATCGATGCTGACGGGGTTATTAAAGGTAAAGCGTCAAAGTTGTTCAACGTCACTGAAGAACAAGTTGAAAACCCTCAATACTGGATTGATTTGTAATAGAGCTAGCAATTTTCAGTATCATGAGGTACGCTTCGAGCCCTCCTGAGTTTTGAATGCGTGAATTTTGAGTTGTGAGTTAAAGAAAACTCTTAAAACTCACAACTCACAACTGAAAATTCATAACTCCCAAGGTCGGTACAAGGTAATAGGTAATCGGTAATAGTTAATTTCAGGATTGGTAATTTTCGATCGTGTTAGCTACCAGCCCGGCATGGACGATTCATGCTCCCTTACCATGCCTCATTAGGCATTACGTTGTACCAATTACCTAGCTAACTGAAAAAGGCTATATCGAGAGAAATTAAGTTTTCGCTCTTACAAAACAAGCGTTTCAAATTCTTTTTCGGAGGGGTCTAATTTGGAGGGTCTAATTCGGATATGTCTAATAATTCAGGTGTCAGATTAAGGCATTGCTGACACCTGAAAAGATGACTAACGCCGTTTTTTGGACTGCGTTTTATCCGAAGAACGACTTTCAAGCGTCTGGTTGGCTTGAAGAGAGTGCAAATTGTTACCGGGAAGCAAGCTGTAAACCACTTTGCGCTTGCGAAAAACCCTAGTGCCATCTACAGGCATTCCTTGTTTCCAAGCGTCTGAAATCGCCTTTTTGTCGGCAGAAATTACGGTTTTGGTTTCGACTCGGCGATAGGGTTCTGGCAGTTGAGATGAGTCAATCAAAACTTCACAGGTAGGCGGATTTTCCTTAACAGTAATGCGGCGGTGTTTGCCAATAACTTCGGAAGTTAACACGCCGCACTCGTTGAAGTAGAGAACGGTTTTGTCTAACCGCTCTCTCCACCCCTGGAGTTTGTTGATAGCTCTTGAATGCAGTTCTATCAAATACTGCATCCGGGCTGTAATTCCTGCAATTTCGGCATCAATTTGGTCGGCTAAGTCCGCATGGGCATCAACAGCAAGTTCCTGAGTTTCTTGGGTTTGCCAAAGGGATTGCAGCAGTTGGTCAATTTCTTCTGAGCTTTCTGCTGACTCTAGTTGATGCCAAAGTTGAGCCGCAGTTATTGAACTTTGAGCAAGTGTTGCTGTGGCTAAATTCATGCTTAGTATCCTCCGTTGATGCAGGTGTGATAATAATCGCGGCGTTCTTCGAGTTGAGTAAGCGCAGCCATTGTTGCCTCGTCGGATTTAAGAGAGATTTGTTTGTCCTTTTGAATCTTGCTACCTGGTTGAGAATGAGTTAAATTTTGTGAGTTTGACTGGGTAATTTTTTGCATACAATTCAAAAAACTTTCTTAAAAATAGCGCGACCGCGCTCTTAAAAAAAGGAGTATTTAAAGTTATGAATTATCCTATAGTTTTTTACCCTAAAGTGGTAATGCAATTCTGCCATCAATATCCTTTGCCAGAGGCAAGTTCTAGTTGTGCCACCTTATCCCAACTTCAAGAAACTCAACAATTCGGGAAACCTGTTGTTTTGTTGACTCCGCCTCAACCACCTGTGGTGTTACCTGTCAAGTTGCTGTGGTTAATTTGGGTGTTTTGGCTCTATGGTACTCACGCACTTGGGCTGTTAGCTATTTCCTGGGGTTGGCTGTGGTGGGAAGTGCTGTTGGTAGTAGCCGCTTATTCATGTTTAATGGCGGCTGCTTATCGTTATGTGTTTGGTTGCCGTCAAAAGCTGCTATCCAGGTATAAGCAGCAAGTTCTTGAGTACAAACAACAAGAGATGTTATCCCAACAAGAGATATTATCCCAACAAAAAAGATTCTCCCAACAAGAGACGTTATCCAACAAACAGCAGGAATTTTCTAGTTTTAAGCTAGGAAAAGAAGGGTTGCAGACAGTTTTTACAAGTGTAAAAATTGACTTACAGCACAGAAATCGATCGCTCAAGGATTTGATGTCACTTCGCGTTAGTTCTAATGGCACATCTCAAGCTCGGCAAGGAGTGAGTGAACAACGCTTTTTGCAATACTTACAGCAATATTTCGAGGAAGTTGTCCAAGCAGTAGAGTTTAAAATTCCGTTATCTCAGAGGAGCTATTCAGCAGATTTTACTGTAATTCACACTCCATCTGGACTCGGAATTGATGTCGAGATTGATGAACCTTATGCTGGCAAATCTAAGAAGCCCACTCACTGCTGCGATGCTGACAGCGATATGCCCCGCAATCAATTATTCTTAGAGTGGAATTGGATTGTGGTTAGGTTTACTGAAAAGCAGGTGGTTCAGGCTCCTTTGAGCTGTTGCAAGTTCTTGGCTCAGGCGATCGCCTTTGTAACGGGTGATCGCTCTTATTTAAAGCAACTGGAAACTGAACCCGATTTGCTAAGCGTCAAACCTTGGACAACAAGAGAGGCAAGGGCTATGGCTAAAAGCAACTATCGCCTTACTTATTTACCTGGATTTGGTGTCAGTTCTGCTTGCGAGCGGGTTTCCAAGTTTTGATGCGAGCGCACGCAATATCCGACTTATTGACTGCAATAAATGTTTATAATTAATACAAAGGAGATAAAATAGATATGCTGTCATTTGAAGAGGGGTTCATTGAAAGTCAACAGCTCAACCAAAGACTTCTGCAAACAATTCGTTTGCTTGGAGAGTACAAGGGAAAGCAGGAGCTATTCAAACAACAAGCCCCACAAGTTTTAGGCACTTTGCGCCAAGCTGCGGTTATTCAGAGTACCGAATCTTCTAACCGCATTGAAGGCATTACTGTGCCGCTAGAACGGATTAAAAAATTAGTAACTGAAAAAACAACGCCGCGCGATCGTTCAGAACAAGAAATTGCGGGTTATCGGGACGTGCTAACTACAATTCACCAGAAAACGAGCGAGAAGCCCCTGGCTTTAGACATGGGGAGGAAAGCGGCTGCGACTTCAGTCGCCTTGAATTAAAATCCATAGGAATAGCCATCTTTTTTGTGAATAGATTGGCAATATTTATGACTAATTCCTGCTACTCTTCCCGTCGTTGTGGCGATGTCGAACGAACCGGATGCGCGGCAAAGAATTCGTCCCACATAGGTGCCGACCTTCTTGCCTGCTGTGACGGTAGCGCTGACAATATCGCCAGTTTGAAAACCGAAATGGATTTGCTTTCTCGACTTGTGACGAATTGGGAAGCCAAACTTATCTGTGCCGCACATTTGTCGAGTACCGTGTCCTGCTGCCTTAATTAGCAGCGGTTGAGAAGTCAGCACTTTTAATTCTTCGACTTTGCCTACACAAGCAGCATCTAACCAGTGAGTTTTAGCTAAATTTAATCGAGTGCGGTTGAACTTTGTTAGACCACCACTGCCTGTAGAAACAAGCAAGCCATTCATACGAAGTCGGTTAAATAACGCCCAGCGAGTTGAATTGACTGCTGCTGCGTCTTTTAAAGACCGCTTTGCTTGAGATAGAATTCGCTTCAAAATTTCTGGCTTTTTGGAGAGGAATTGCTCAATATCTTGAGTTCCCTTCCGAGTATTACAATTTTCGCAAGCAAGGCAAAGATTAGAAATACGATTAAATCCGCCTTTGGCTTTGGGATGAATGTGTTCGACTTGTAGCGGTGTATCCGTAACTCCACAATACGCGCACTTCCTATCCCATTTATTCAACAAGTATTCGCGGATTTCGTAACCACATAAAACGCCTTGCTGGTACTCCAGTCCACTAATTTCTGGATTTTCTAGTCGTTGTAAGTCGAATCGCACAAGTTCTTGAGCAATAGAACTAATGGGAGCGACTTTCATTAATCTAGTTACCCATGTCAGGATTGTTTCGACACGATGTTGCAAGCTTGGAGCCAGCCATCCTTTAGGGCAAGTTCTATTTAGAAATCTAGCCTTTCGATAACGAGTATGGCGATTTCTCCTGCCTCTACGCAGTGAACGGCGAGACTCCAAACAGGCTTTAATTGATTGACCTCGGTGAGTTAGTTCTGCACCAAAGATTACGTTTTCTCCTTCGACTAATGCAATGCCCGTGGTTTTGGAGCCAGGATCTATTTTAAGAGTGATGGGTTGTTGGGATACCGTTACCTCTACTTTGAGAATTAGCGTGAATGGATACCTTTTGAAAACAGCAGCTTTGCCAGTGGTTAGCAATTTACGAGCCATTCCTGGGCGGATTGGATTGAGCGGTCGTTTTTGGGTATCAAGTACAAAAACGAAATTAGACATAAAGTCCTCCATTGCTGGGTAAAGTTCGCTTCGAGAATGTTTTATGAGCTTCTTGTGTCAAAAGCACTGGTTTAACCCCGTTAAGCCTGTTTAACTTTTGGCGATAGAGCGGAAAACTAGCGTCGCATTCTCCGGTATCATGACTCAAAAAACGGAGGTCTAATCCTGTCTCTGGTAAGGTTCGAGCTTTCTTCTTGAACCGCTCGAAACGAGCCGGACTTCCCAAAAGCCCCCGCTTTTAAGCGTGGGGTTCCTTACACCAGTTATACCCACATTCCTTTTAGTACAGGTGTCATTTTACAACTGCACCGCCACCTTTACCAATTTGCTGTTAATACAGGCGGGCGCTGGAAAACAGTGGATAATGAAATTAGTGCTACTTATCCTGATGGGACTAAAGTGGGGAGGTTTCAACCTACTCCCGCTTATGGTACTCCTGCGGCAATGGAACGCCTGCAAGAACGGTTTAATCGCCTCTGGGAATCGGGCGAGATAGAACCTTTATTGCTGATTCCAACTTATATTTTAGATTTCTTGTGCATTCATCCCTTTTTAGATGGAAACGGGCGGATGGCAAGGTTGCTGACTTTGTTGCTACTTTACAAAGCTGGTTATGAGGTCGGGCGATTTATTAGTCTGGAACGGATTGTGGAGAGAACTAAGGAAAGCTATTACGATACGCTTTACCAATCTTCCCAAGGATGGCATGAAGGGCAGCACAACCTATTACCTTGGTGGGAGTATTTCTTAGGAGTCATGCTGCTATCAGCTTATCGGGAGTTTGAACAGCGGGTGGGATATGTTACATCCGCAAAAGGAACTAAAACGGCGATCGTATTGGATGTAATTAACAATTTGCCTCAAGAATTCTCCATTAGGGAATTGCAGGAACGGTGTCCAACAGTCGGAATTGATTTGATTCGCCGTCTATTGCGGCAGGAAAGGGATGCAGGACGTTTGCAATGTCGGGGACGAGGGGTGGAGGCGCATTGGCGAAAGCAATAGATACAGGAATTAGGCACAAGCAACTGGAGGTTGACTTGAAGTACAAAACCTAACACCCAGTTCTAACTATTTATGCAAGCTAATGAAAGCGGTGGAGACCGGGAAATTAGCTTCTTGGTAATGGAAAAAAGGTAATCGGTCACTTGTATTTGACAATGTTTAAAAACTGTTATATTTCTTCCTATTGAAATTGCATTTCCTACAAAAAAGCTGATTTGTCCTTTCAATTTTTGCACAGAGGGCAAAAACGTTTGTGGTTTTTTTGCCTTTTGATTCTCCTCTCAAAACTTTTGTCTGCAACCCAGCATTCTGCCAAGACAAAGTTTATTCCGCGTTCTCGGGCAGCGGCGCAAAATTTAGCACCTCGGCCTTTTTTATGTTTCCAAAGCCTTTCGTCCAAATATGAGTGTCCAGCCGACGTAGTGTTGCGCCGGACGACTCGAACATATCGGCTTATCAAAGTGCAGGAGATACACATATCCTGCCATTTCCTTTGCCATTTTTGAATGTGGTTTTAATGTTTGCTATTGGCTGCCGGAGAAACAAACTTGTCTCTCCGGCATAATTGAATTACCAGTCGATTTTTAGCTCGCAGTTTTGGTTGCTGCTACCATTGCTGCTACCATTGCTGCTGTCGTTGTTGCTACGGTTGCTGCTTTCGAGAGGGAATTGGAAGTTTAAGGCCAGCAGCTCTTGCTCGATAATTGACTTTCTGTCTAGGACTTTTTTGTCTCTCACAAGTCGCAGAGCGTGGATTATTTGGTCGAGCGTTTGATAGCTTGTTTGTTGAAAATTCAGTACAAGTGTTGTTTCCCTGCCCATGATGTACAGTTCGTTTTCTGTTTGGTGGACGCAGGTTAAATTATTGAAGTAATAGATGTTGGTCTGTGATAGTTCCATTTTTTATCTCCGATACTTTATTTTTTGGCGCGACAGCGCTCATTTTTTTTGTACTAATTTTTAGAAAAAAACGTATAAATAATTTATTTTTTTCAAGGTCGGCTCACAAAAAAAATGAGCAAGCGCCGTCTCAATTTACTTAGCAAACCAGTAAAATTATTTGATAAATTTATTCACAAAAGTGTAATAGTTAGTGGCAGCACTATCAGTAATTTAGGTCGAAATTTAAAAATTTGTTAATGAGCGTTTTTATTAAACACAATACTTGCTTTTTTAGGGAAGTCTAAGTCATTTAATTTAATGTTTTGGACGCGCTGTTTATAAGATGGGT
The DNA here is from genome assembly GCF_036700965.1 of Microcoleus sp. Pol8_D6. Classification (NCBI taxonomy): domain Bacteria; kingdom Bacillati; phylum Cyanobacteriota; class Cyanophyceae; order Oscillatoriales; family Microcoleaceae; genus Microcoleus; species Microcoleus sp. Pol8_D6. Next base: position 20,803 of record NZ_JAUBPW010000086.1, read on the forward strand.
TATTTTGTTGAATATCAAATAGCCAGTTACTAATTTTTAGTGCTGCTTTAGTGATGGTCTACGGTGGTTTTGTTTGTGTCACATATTTGGAGTATTTTGATCTATGAGTAGCAAAAATCAGGTGATTGTTTCGGGATTGTTAGGTTTAGGATTGATAGGTTTGGCGGGTGCAACTGCCTTGCCCTTCAACGACCGAATCGAGTTCAAAATTGGCAACAAAATCGAATCTCGCCCAGCTTGGTTAGTTCCCGCAAAAGCTGAATTCAAAGGGATTGAGCGCGGTGCAAGGTGGCATCAAAATCTTGCTGGCTCTGTTGGCAATTGGTGGCATGGTAACAGTGATGCTTATCGCTCGTAAAGAGGGGAAGAGCCAATCAGATAGCGAATCAAAGAGTATAAGAATAAGTCTTACGAGTTGGATTTTGCTGCTGCTGAATCTGCCTATTTAATGGCACAAACTCAGCAGCGGTACAAGAAGCTTAAAGAGGCGGGCGAGGTGGCGTTTGAGGGTGAAATCCAAACAGCTTATCTCGAATCTTTGGCTATCGATAGGAGCAACAACCCGCTTTGACGGGAACGGCGACGCTCGACACCACAACCAACCCCAGCGACAAAGTAGAGCAACAGGCAAACACCAGGGGCTATCGAACCAGAACAGGTAGATGGGTCCCTCATGCCTATCCTCACCAACTACCCCAGCGTGCTAATCTATGGCGCTCCCGGCAGTGGAAAAACTACCTTTGCCGAGCAAGAAGTCAAGCGCCGATTGGAGTGTGGGTATCAAGTTATCGTTTGTGACCCGCACGCGGCGTTTGGAGCGTAGCAGGGATGTGAGGTTGTCGGTGGCGGGATGAACTACGACGCGATCGTTCGCTCGAATGGTTTGCGTCAGAAGTTCGTCGCCGATACAAAATTATTGAGTCGCAACCTAACCCCAGCTTTCAACCTATGACTCTGGTATGTGACGAGTTCACAAACTGGGCGGGCCGATGCAGCGCGGCGGGTGAATTTTTTCAAAGCGCTCTGTCCAACATCAGGAAAGCCAAAATGTTCGGATTAATCCTGTCCCATACTAGGACAATGGCGGGTCTAGCAAATGCGGCGGGTATGGCAAAGCTGAGGCATGAAGCTCTGTGAGAAGTCGAGCTACTGGGTCAGCAATGCCCAAAAACGGGCGATGCCGTGCCGGGCGTGCTCAGCGGTGGTCAAGCTGCCGGGTCTGCCGCTAAACAAGAGATTTATCTTGCAGGTTCCAAGGCTATCCGACCCGAACAGCCACCAACCAACCCCAGCGGATAGTGCTTATTTAGACCCCATCGCCCGACTTCAAAATAGTGTTCCTCGCGCTCCGGCTTCCAGTTCCGACGAGCCATCGGGAACGTCACTTTTCAAAGGCATAAAATGAATAAACCAGAACTGTCGATAGCCCGCCTGGAAGCTTCCCTCGATGCCAAAATTTCGAGACATTTCGACACTTTAGACACTGACCCTGACGTGCTCAAACAACTTTTAGCTGACAAACGCTCTGAAAATACACGACGCACCTATGAGAGGGATGTCAATGATTTTTTAAAAACTATGACGGGAAAGTCCGCCTGTCCTGATAACGTTTTGGAGTTTTTGCACCTGGAAGAGCGTCAGGCTGTGTCGGTGGTGTTGAAGTACAAAGCTAAGCTGATTGACAAGGGACTTAAGGAAGCGACTGTTAATCGGCGGCTAGCGGCGGTCAAAAGTCTGGTGGAAATGGGCCGCAAGCTCGGCGCGTGTCACTATACTCTAGGCGACATCAAAGGGGAAAAAGTTACCAGCTACCGAGATACAACTGGGGTTGACCGACCAACTTTTGAGCGAATTTTGCAGCAGTGCGATCGGGCAAACTTGTCTGGCAAGCGTGATTATGCTTTGCTTCGCCTGTTGTGGGGCAATGCTTTGAGGCGTAACGAAGTCTGCCAGTTGAACGTTCGAGACTTTGACCCGGCCGGTAAAACTTTGCGGATTTTCGGGAAGGGGCGCGGGACGCAAGCTGAGGTGATTGACTTGGGTTCTGCGACAGTGCAGGCGATCGCCGACTGGCTCGAAGCTAGGGGCGGGAACCAATCGCATGATACCCCGCTGTTTACCGCGCTTGACTTTGCTAATTCAGGACATCGGCTCACTGGCGACGGTATCCGTAAGATTGTTGTGCGACACAGCGAAAATGCTGGCATCAAAAAGCAGATGTCCCCTCACCGCATCAGACACAGCGCTATCACGGCGGCCTTGGATGCGACGGATGGGAATGTACGGAAAGTCCAGAAGTTGAGCCGCCATCGTAAGCTTGACACCCTCATGATTTATGACGACAATCGGGGCCGTGACCAACAGGACGTTACCGATTTGCTTGATGGGATGTTTTGAGCGATCGAGCTTGCCAAAATTCAGCAAGTACCTGATGTAGGAGCAAGGGTTTGGGGCTGTCTATCAGGATATAGTTGTTTCCTGACGTAGGAAAGGGTAGAGAGTGCGGAGACGGCTCCCCTTACTTGGTCGGGCCGCACTTCTAAGTATTTCTGCAATTGTTCTAAGTTGCGGTGTCCGCTGATTTCTTGAATAATCCGCAACGGAATCCCAGCGTTGCTCATCTGAGTCAGGGCCGATCTTCTGAGGCTGTGAGTGGAAGCGCCGATGATGCCGACTTTTTCGCAGGCTTCTTGGAATAGGTGAGAGGCGGCTTCCGGGTTCGCGTGTTTCCAGCGGTGGTTGAGGTGGCGGCTGGGGAATAGGTAGGGGTGTGAGGGATGCTCGTAGGTTTCTAATAGCAGCCTCAACTCTTGAATGATCGGGATAGTGCGGGTGCCGAGCTTGCCTTTGGTGTTGCCCTTGCGGATGATCATTTCGGAGCGGATGACATTCGCTGGGGTGAAAACATCGATGACTTTCAAGCTGCAGGCTTCGGCAATCCGGCAGGCGGTGTACAGACAAATCCCAAAGAGAGCGCGATCTCGGTCACTCTGCAAACCTTCGTTGAACAAGAGTTCGATTTCCTCTTGCGTGAATATCTTGGCCTGTCCGTGTCCCTCTATTTTCATGCTTGGTGTATACCCGACCTAACGCTTGAAAGTCTGGCATACTTGTTACATTGCTGCATCAGTCTGAGAGATTTCTTAATGCCGTGGTGGCGAACGAACGCTACGAATTAGCTGAGTCGCTAAGCATTGTCCTTGCGTCGTAACGCTAGTTTGAGTGTGTCAGCCCTAAAAACCGTTAGCTCAATCAACAAAAAGGTAGAGGAAATGTTGGGCTTATTGGCATAAAGTAAAAAACGTCAGCCAAGTATTTAAAGTAATGACAAGTACAGCATTCGATCGAATATTCCGGGATAGCAACGGTGAAATTGTTGTGGCTCAGCCGCCCAACCTACCGCTGATTGTCACGTCGGGCAGCGAGTTTGCTGAAACTTGTTTTAACAACAGGTGAAATCTATACAGCGTTAGACTTGGTAGCTTTTGGCTCTTTGTTTACTTGGGCGTGGGAGGAATTATTTCAAGGTGTGAATTATTTTCGGAGAGCGCTAGGTTTTTGCGTACTGATTGGTGCGATAACGTTAAAAATTCTCAAGTTATACTGATAACCTTTCAAGCGCACGATACTGTGCGTGGGAAATATTTTGGTATTAGGCATCATTTTTCTGCCACTGCTCGTAGGTGATGCGTGGAAGCTCGAAGCGCTCTGTTGTACGGCAATAGTAAGACGGAGAGCCAAGCCGGCCGATGGGAGCAAAGCCGTTAATATGTAGGCGATCGCCAAGAAGACGATCGTCAATATGGAACATAACCACCTGCCCAATGAAAAGCGTGTAAATTCCTAGCGGTTGTTGGCTGTGGAGTACGCATTCCAAACTGGCTTGAGCTTCAGCTATGCGAGGAACCTTAACCCGCTTTGATGCCGCCGAATGTAAACCAGCAGCCGTGAGTTCGCTTTCTTCTGTTGGGAAGTTGGCAGAAGAAATATTCATGGCCGTCAACAAATCTTCTGTCACCAAATTCACCACAAACTCACTACTCAAAGTGATATTTTTCCCGTATCTTTCATGCTGCCATCATCTTTATTGCCAATACTGATGATTAGGTATAAAGGGTCAGCACCCACTGCGTTAAAGAAGCTAAAGGGTGCGAGATTGATTACACCCTCCGTATTTTGTGAAGTTACCCAAGCAATCGGACGGGGAACGACAAGATTTGTCAATAACTTATAGTTATCTTGAGGAGTGTTGGAGTTGGGATCGACGTGCATGGTGAATATTCAGTTTTGTTCAAGTATAAAAATTATAGCTCGCCCAACGTACCAGCTAGATGCAGAGGTTCGGGAGAGTCCCTCAACATTTTCTTGGCGATCGGGTAGTGCCCTAAAGGTAAGGATGGTTGAAATTCCTTGGCAGTCTGGAGTTCATTGATTTACTACCGTGTACAAAGATCCAAGTATCTGCTCAGGACAGGGTTCAAAGTGCTGATTATTTCGTTAATGTCTTGGCTTTGTAGCTGCAAAAGCATTAAAAAAGCCTAGATACTTCAGGTCTGTAAGGTTGGCTCCAAGCTCTGAAAGCCTTACATGAAAAGAGCTATGTCCACCCTTACCTAAATAGGCCTACCGGCAATTCTGTGATGCCCTCCTCGTCAAGGATATGCGGTTTGCTTATCACCTCAAAATCAGGAGAGCCTATCAAAATGTATTTATTTGATACTAATGGTAAATTCATTAACAAAAATTGTTAAAGGCATCTTGAAAAAACTGCCCAAAAAAGATTATCCTGTATTGATCACTCGTCTGTTCTTTGAGTGCTGGTTATCTTACAGCAGATTGCAGGTAAATAGAGTACAATCAAGGGACTGCATCAAAAGGGATAATGAAAGCATACTCCATCGACTTCCGAGAAAAAATAGTCAAAACGAACAAGGTAACACCTCGATCAGAAAAATAGCGTCTAGATTCGATGTGAGCAAAAGGGCGTTGCTGAATTAATGGATGAAGCGCGCGGGTACAGGAACATCACCAAACTTGAGGTAATGAATTAATAGACGAATCGAGTGACGCAGCATTTCTCTGGACTTGGAATAGCATAAAGTTTTGCGGTGTAGACGAGCTAAATAATGACGTAAGCGTGTGTTCTCTCCTTCTACTCTGAAAAATAAATTGTTAGCCAATATAATTATTATATTGGTCGAAGAACCTATGAATTTATTGGATTGTATTGTCTGATAACTTGAGAAAGTTATTGTCAGAAAAAAAGCCGGGATTCAACTTAAGATATTGTCTACTAATTTTAACAAAAAGGTAAGGATTCAGGTCATGTAAAAAACAGTAAAACCTATACGGTGTAACAATTCGATCCAATAATCATCAAATATCCATTCTTATTAAGAAACCATGAAAGCTTTGATTGTCGTACCTATTGAGAATTAAGCTGTTGATTTAGCGAAGGCTTGAATTGTAGAAGTCCTTCTGTGACTACGTTTCAGATACCTGAATCCTTACACAAAAAGTAGAAACCAAAGTTAAAAAAGTTAGACTAAAAAAGTTGGATGGCTGGGATTTTTCAAAAATACCAGTAAGATGAATCACATCTGCGGAATGTGGGTTAAAATTGATGATATTATTAGTATAATTGCTGATTGAAAAATATTTCCCTAGCTTAACTTGTCAGCAATAGTCCTAACCTTATACTCTGCACCAATCCAGAATAATATTTATAGAAATCAGACAGGGGAAGAGCTTCAGCCAAGTGCGTACAAATTTCCCGTTTTGGCACGGTGATGCTCTGTTGAGATGTTGAAATTACCCGTTGCACGAGTAGCAATTTTTCCAACCTAAGTCCCAATCTTTTTACCAGAACTGACAGTAAATCTAAAAATAGAGTAAAGACAATGACTATAAGTAATCAAGAATCTTCTCACATTTTAGTTCCAACCTATAAATACCCCTTTCCGCTTGATTTAAAACGGGCTGCTTTGCTTGTAATTGATATGCAAAATGCCTTCTGTAATCTGGAGGGTTTCTGTGGCAATGAGTTGGGAGCAGATCTATCCGCTGTGCGTGTAATGATTCCTAGCCTCCAGAGGATGGTTGCTTGGGCAAGAGAACATGGGCTGCTAATTATAGTTATTTCAAATAAAAATGAGACACTAAGTTGCACAATAAGCGCGAATAATCTCATCAAGAGATGTGGCAGA
>NZ_JAUBPW010000087.1:0-26484 GCF_036700965.1 Microcoleus sp. Pol8_D6
AATGATACTCTTTATGGAGGGGAAGATAATGATACTCTCCTGGGGGGAAAAGGCTCTGATATCCTTTACGGAGACTTGGGTAATGATAGTTTGATTGGCGGTAGTGGCAATGATATCTTTGCCTTAAAAGCTGGTCAAGGATTTGATATAATCGCTGATTTTACCGTGGGTCAAGATTTGATTGGATTAAGCGGTGGTTTGAGTTTTGGTCAGTTAGCCATAACTCAAAATACCCAGGGAACTCTCATCAAAAATGTCTTGACCGGAGAGGAGTTAGGTGTGATGATTGGAGTGAGTGCCAATTCGATTACATCGGCTAATTTCCTGCTGGTTTAAGGAAAGGAAGGAAAAGTGCGATCGCCCATTCGATAAAATCAGGGCGATCGCACTTAACCCAAATCAACATTTATCGGCGTTCATCTGCATCAATCCGCCGCCATCGGCGGTTAAAATTCCCTACCTACTATTACGGCAATTTCACTTCTGTCTCTTGACTGATAACTACTGGTGGCGACAGAGGCGGTTGAGATTCTGCCACATTCAACTGACCGCCACAACAGCGCAATTCGTAAAGTTTAGCATTAATTTGATACTCATACTGACTCAATAACCTTGCATAAATATAGCCAGCTTTTCCATCCAAAAAGCCGAGCTGAATAAAGTAAAATAACATAAATCTGAGCATTGGTTTAAAAGGCAGCCGCACCCAAACTTTTTTGAGAAAGCGTTTTCGCTGCACTGCATCTCCAAATAAGTGAGCGCCAATAGTACCGCTGTCGTCGCGCCCTTCAATTATATTGTAATAAACACGAGCTTCCCAATTAGAATATCGGTTGTGCCGTTCTATCCAGTGAAATAAATCGCGGTAATCCTCGTGGATCATGTCATTTTTTAAGTAGCCGACTTGACCAGCTAAAATGACGTGTTCGTGAACTTCGTTGTCGCCAGTATTGGGGACGGATTCAGTGCCTAGATTTTCGTAACGGCCTTTTTGATGCTTGAACAAACGCAAATTCCAGTCGGGATATCGGCCGCCGTAACGCAGCCATTGACCTAAAAAGAAGACTTTGCGGTTGAGGTAGTAGCCGTCAAAATTGGGGTCTTCGATCGCCCGCGCGATTTCGTCCCAAAGTTCTGGCGGGATGCGCTCGTCGCAATCGACAATTAATACCCATTCGTTGCGAAATGGCAGATTGTCCAATGACCAATTTTTCTTTTTCGGCCAGCGGTTGTCAAAGTAAAACTGCACAACTTTTGCGCCGGTGCTGATGGCAATTTCCACCGTACGATCGCTACTTTGGGAATCAACCATGAAAACTTCATCCGCCCTGGCAATGCTGGCCAGACACGCAGGTAGATTAAGTTCTTCGTCTTTTGCCGGAATGAGAACTGAAACCGGAATCTTGGATGAACTAGATGTCATAATCGAGTGCTTGAACCTAAATGCGGTCGAGTTTTGGTGAATGAAGTGCGATCGGCACAGCCGCGCCAACGAGTTGAGCAGCGAGGGATATTGCCTATAGCCTAATACCTAGTGGTCGATTTCGGTGCAAAAATCAGGCCGCGGATGGCTGCGCTCAAATAACCGATTTGACCCCAGGCAAAAACGAAATTTTCAAAACGCAGCGCCGGATCTCTAATATATTTAAAAGACTTCCAGACACCCCTCAAGATTCTTTCACCCCCTCGCCCAAGCTGAGCAATACCGGCTCGATCGGACAATTGTTCCCGATAACATTCGCTAATGCCCTGCCACCACCCGCGCTCTAGAAACCAAGCTTTGTTGAGCCTTTCTGCTGCGACATGGTGAAGTACCAGGGCCTCCGGTAGATAAACTACTTGCCAACCTAACTCTAAAGCTAATTCTGTCGTTCGCAACTCTTCATTTGACAGCAACTTTTTGCCGACTCTACCGAGTTTGACATCGAAGCCACCAATTTGTTCGAGAAAAGCGCGCCGGATTGAGTAGTTTACTCCCCTGGGAGTCAAACCGGGAGCAGTCACGTACAGGCAAGTATCGCCTAAATCATATGCTCCCAAGTTCTGGGCCAATCCGGGTGACAGCCATTCGGGCGGGCTGACTCCAGAAGGCCAGAGCAAATTGACTTTGCCACCAGCTACGGCGAGTTTTTGATTGCTTTGATAAGCTGCGTGCAGCAGCCTGAGCCAATTCGGCTCAGCAATAGCGTCGTCGTCGAGATAAGTTAATATTTCGCTGCCAGCTTCCTTTGCGCCGGTGTTCCGCGCCACTGACAGACCGATTTCGGGTTCCCAGACGTACTTGAGGCGGCGATCGCCCAGTCTTGCTTCTACCACCTCGCGGGTGCGCGAAATCGAACTTTCGGGGCTGGCATAATCGCTAGAAGCGTTATCCACTACTACTACTTCAAAGTTGTCGGGAAAATCCTGTACCAGCAAGCTGTCGATCGCCCCACCTAAATAGGCGGCGCGATTGTGGGTGCAAATAATCGCTGATATCTGAGGATGATCTGGCATAAATAACAGCTTGGGAAATACGGGGGTTCTTGATCGACTTACTCTGATATTGTCTCATCAATGCTATTATCGCTTAAAAAGCATTTGGTAGTTGGCAGTTTAAATGATAATTGGTAATTGGTAATTGGTAATTGGCAATTGGGAATTATGTTTAATCCTTTGTATGTGACCCCGCCCAAAGAACGGAGACAAGCCCGCGACATTAGTTACGAGCAGCCCAAAAATTTTAACCAAGCTTCAATCTCCCAAAATCATTTGTTGTGGAGTAAACCTAAAATCTAAAAGCTAAAATCTAAAAGCTAAAATCTAAAATCGGCTGACTAATGACTAACTCAGAACCCACCACATCTAGACAATTAATCTTAGTAACGGGGCCCGCCCGGAGTGGCAAAAGTGAATGGGCCGAAAATCTGGCGGCGGGTTCGGGAAAACAAATAATCTATGTGGCTACCAGTCGCGTTGATGAAGCGGATTTGGAGTGGCTTCGTCGCCTCGATCAGCACCGAAATCGCCGTCCTGTTGATTGGACAACTCTAGAAGTGCCGATCGAATTATCGGCAGTTGTGCGGGCCAGCAAGCCCTCAGATTGCTTGTTGATTGATTCCCTGGGAACTTGGACGGCAAATCTTTTGGAACAAGAAACTGCTGTTTGGGCGACTACGCAGCAAGATTTGCTAGCCACTTTGAAGTCGGCGGCGGCTGATGTAATTTTGGTAGGGGAAGAAACTGGATGGGGTGTTGTGCCTGCTTATCCGGCGGGGCGGCTGTTTCGCGATCGCCTCGGCAATCTCGTCCGCCACATCGGAGCGATCGCCGATAATGTTTATCTCGCCACCGGAGGTTACGCTTTGGATCTAAGGGCTCTGGGTACCCCGCTGCCGCCCGTAGCGAAAAATTAACAGCCGGAGTCGCGATCGACAAGAGAGAAAACATCTCGGTTTCCCGATGGACAATTTTAACTGAAAATCAGGTATAATTTTAACTAAGATTGAAAACTCAAGAGTCACATCAATTAGTCAAAAAACATACTCATTAGGGGGAACAGCCCAACAATTTGACAGGAGGAATAGCCAAATTTTGAAATTATGTAAAAGATCAAATGTCTGTTAAGAAAGAGTGCTAAATTCAAATTAAAAGTCTAAAATAATCAATTAGTTGAAGGGTTGACTAAAAGTTATGGCATCAGATAGTGAAGTAAGAAAATATCTTGCTTACTGGTTTCAGTTAGGCAAAAAAGTATTAATTCGCAACGGTTCCGAAGCGCTGCTGCCCAAATCGGTAAATGCCGGCGATCGCTACAGCCAGGAATTTGAAGACTGCTGGCAAAAAATCATCTCCCGCGACAGCGGAGACTGTTACCTCGAAGGCACAAACGAAACAATTGCCCAACTGCTGACACCAGCTTGGGAAATCAGTGGCTGCGCGCGCTGCGCTATGCCCGTAGTGTTCAAACAAACCGGGATGCCCCCGGAGTTCTGTCCCTGTAACGACTTACCGAACTGGCCCGATACCGAAATGCCCCAACCTCGATCGCCCGTCAGCAGCCAATCGCAACTATCAGGCATTCGCGATCGACTCAAAAGATCCAGCAGCGGCGAGTAAGTATATAAGAAGGAAGAAGGGTCTTCTTCCTTAAATTGTTACAATATATTTACAATGCTTCACACTAGGTCTGATTTATGAATGTCAAGACAGTATCGCCAGCCTCCCCGCAAACTTATGCAAATTCAGGGACTCAGGCTGTACTCGGCAATCTCCAAGATGCAAATACAATTCCCCTGCAAGCAGTACCAGTATCACTAGAGACCGAGGTCGTAACGGACGATCGGCTCAAATCAGCCAGAGACATAGCTTTCGAGTTGGCCGGAGATGCTGTTCGGTACGATCCAGTGGCGATCGCAGCTTTGTACCGAAATCGACCTCTACAAGTCTGGGGAAGGCTGTCGAGCGTTGTTTGGACATTTTTTAGCTTTGCCTTCAGTGTGTGGTTCGACGGCAAAACAGGTCGTACCGCCACCAACCAAAAGCGTCGCGCCGTCCGACTGCGAGAGATTCTGGCCCAACTCGGCCCAGCTTTCATCAAAATCGGACAAGCACTCTCAACACGCCCCGACTTAGTACCGCCAGTATATTTAGAAGAACTAACAACGCTGCAAGACCAACTGCCAGCATTTCCGAACGAAGTAGCATATCAATTCATCCAAGAAGAATTGGGCGCCCACCCCAAAGACATCTACGCAGAAATCAGCCCAGATCCGATCGCCGCGGCATCTCTCGGACAAGTCTACAAAGGCAAACTCAAAACCGGAGAAACAGTCGCAATCAAAGTCCAGCGACCGGGTTTAGCCGAAAACATCGGCTTAGATATCTACATCCTCCGGCGCGTTGCAGTTTGGGCACAAAACAACTTCAAAGTAATTCGTAGTGACCTCGCAAGCATTATGGACGAGTTGGGTGAGCGCATTTACGAAGAAATGGACTACACCCACGAAGGACAAAATGCCGAACGGTTTGCCAAACTCTACGGCCACATCAAAGACATTTATGTTCCCAGCATCTACTGGGAATATACCCGCCGCCGCGTCTTAACAATGGAGTGGATCACCGGCATCAAACTTACGAATTTAGAAGCCGTTAAAGCTCAAGGAATCGATGCTCCTTACTTAATTGAAGTGGGTGTGCAGTGTTCTCTCAGACAACTTCTCGAACACGGTTTCTTTCACGCCGACCCGCATCCCGGCAACCTTTTGGCAACTCCTGACGGTCAATTGGCTTATCTCGATTTCGGGATGATGAGCGAAGTTAAACCTTATCAGCGATACGGCTTGTTGGAAGCTGTGGTGCATTTGGTGAACCGCGACTTTGAAGGTTTAGCAAAAGATTACGTGAAGTTGGAGTTTTTAACTCCCGACACCGATTTAACGCCAATTATTCCAGCTTTGGCGGGCGTATTTAACAATGCTTTGGGTGCTAGCGTTGCCGAACTCAATTTCAAAAGCATTACTGACGAACTCTCGGCGGTAATGTACGAATATCCTTTCCGGGTTCCAGCTTACTACGCTTTGATTATTCGCTCGCTCGTTACGTTAGAAGGGATTGCCATCAACGTTGACCCCGAATTCAAAGTGTTGAGCAAAGCTTATCCTTACGTTGCAAAACGGCTGTTGAGCGACCCCGCACCGGAATTGAGAGCCTCCCTGCAAGATTTGCTGTTCAAACAAGGCGAATTCCGCTGGAACCGCTTAGAAAACTTGCTCAACAATGCCCGCGAGAGCGAGGATTACGATGTGAGCAAAATCTTGAACCAAGCTTTAGAATATTTATTTTCCGAAAGAGGAGATTTCATTCGCGATCGTATTGTCCTGGAATTAGTCAAAAGTATCGACACACTTTCGAGCAACGCCTTTGCTAACGCCAAGTCTGTAGTCGGCGAATGGTTTGGAGTCAAGGCAAATCAACCTGTGGTTTCACAAACAGAACAAAAAAATTTAGAACACATCAAGCGAATTTGGGAGATTTTGCAATCAACTCCCGGTTTTGACACGATGAAAGTATTGCAGCTACTTCCGCAGTTGTTGGTGAAACCGGAAGTGCAGAACATGGGGCAGAAAGTAGTCGGCGGTTTAGCTCAAAGAGCAGTTGCTAGGTTAATTCGCGAATTTTTGCTTTCCTCCGAACCCGCTGCGATTCCTGAGAATGGAAGCTATCCTAAAACTTCGCCTCAGTTGTCTTTACCTGCTGCAAAGTAGTTTGATTGGGACTTTTTTAACCGCAGATATTAGCTGATAAACACAGATGAACGCAGATGGAATTCCGTCTGCGTTCTTTTAATTAAGCTTAAATCCTTTAGCCGCTAATTGCTGGCGGAGACTCTGAATCATTACGTAATCAAGAGTATTTTCGTCATTATTGGTACTAGATTTCCGCTGTTGTTCAATATATGCTGTACGCTTTTGAGATAAGTCGCGGATCGTCTTTTTAATCGCCTCTCTTTCGGTTTTCTTTCCAGCTACATATACTCTTTTTTCGGTTAGCGTCATCCCTCGCATGATTGCTGGTAAACTATCATCTGATATGGCCTCTAGTTTAACTGTTCCGTTTTCGAGAGCATCAAGCAAGTCCCAAGAAGCATTATCATAGTATTCAGAAGCTTTGGACGCACTACGCGAAGCAAAATTAGTGCCAGAATTACTATCTTCAAGAGCCTGACGTTGTTGTCCTATTCTTCCTTCTCTACCGTAGGGAATGTAGGTTTGATTGAGTTTAGTATTCCAAGTAGAAATTTCGTCGTCGTAAGGGGACTTGATTACTACAATTTGTTGGTTTTGATTAATGTTGAAGCTACTGCCTTTTGCTAACTCTGCTCCTGATGCCCAAAGTCTTCGCTCCTGACTTTCGGCTGAACCACAGTAGATGGTATTAACGAGGGTATCTCCTTTAACCGCGAGATTGACAGATTGATTCCAAACTATTGGGCCTTGATCGAATGGTTCATTACCCGCAATAAAAATTACGCGAAAATCTTCCTGATTTTTACTCCAGTTTAATTCTTGCATTGCCGAACGAATTACCCAGCCAGCATATTCTTGACCGCCGTTGGTTTTGATACTAAATAGCTTTTCGGAAACTAAATCTAATTCAGGAGTAAATCCAGTTAATAATCTGACAAAACCTTCCGAAGAAGGTAAAGTGTCATTACCATAATGGTAAAGGGCAACCTCTAACTCTGGTACTTCCCCATCTTTGGTTACTTTAGTTAAAAAATTAACAATTTGCCAAAGTTGAGTACGAGTCTGGTCAATCAATCCATCCATGCTATTACTAGAATCTAAAAGGATGGCTATCTGAATTTTTGCTTTGGCGAAAGCTGCTGTGGGAGAACACAAAATACTTAGGGTTAAAGCTGTAGTGAATAAAATTCTAGTTAGTTTCTGCATGGAATTTTTTGATTTGTTAATAGTCAAGACTGAGGCACTCAATGGCTGTGTGGCAAGGGTTTGAGCTTCTTCGCAACCAAGAGCGAATGACAGCATTACGTTTTCCCAATTATAGTCATTCCGAAATAAATTTAATGACAGATGTCAAGTAACTTGTAACAAGATTTTACATTTGTTCTTAATTCAGTCAGTCATGGACGCAAAAAAGCCGATTTCTCCCAAAATTCGTGGATTAATTCGAGATATATTGACGTATAAACCTGGTTTTTTGCTCGGTGTGCATCCAAAACTGACTTAAAGAAAAATATCCACAAACAAAAACCAGATTTCTTGAATAAACCTGGTTTTTATGTATTCGATAGATGTCCACTTATCTAGGATTAATCAGAGCTAGGAATAACAATCCTCTCCTGATAGCTTCGCTCGCGCGTACTTGGCAATTTCCCTTCTATTTATTTATCAGGGTGAGCTCGGTAGTTTTATGCAAAACTCTCAAGTTTTTTTGGTCGAGTTTGGCAAACACTGGGTGAAAGTACGGAACAAGGGGTGTTTTCGGGATTTAAGGGCGATGTTACGCACTGGTGCTCAGAAACCGGGTTTTTCGCAGAAGACTTCGTTACAAACCTGCATAAATCCCAAAAACCCGGTTTATGCAGGTTTTGATGCGTCTTAACAAAAATTCACATCTTATTTAACGGCTAAATCCACCGCACAGCAAGACTTTAAACCATCCGCTCAAAAAAATTTTCTGAATTTCGCATAAATTCCTCCAACTTATCCTGATAAGTAAATGTAGGAACAAAGTTGCGGCCGCACTTAACTATGACTGATAAATCCAACCCCTCCGAGGGGGAAGACCACTTATCCGACGAATCCGATGCTGTTGGGTGCTCAGTAAAATCGGAAAAGTTCGATCGAGATCCCGCCCACCAGCAAATCCTCGAACTCGTCACCAAAGCTTGCCAGCATCCCCCCGGCAGTCTCCAGCGAAGTCGTTTCTTGAATCAACTAATTCGAGAGATTCTCAAATCCGGCAAACTCTGGAAACAAAAAACACCTTACTATGAAGAGGCATTGCAAGAAACATGGATCTATCTCAATCGAAATTTATGTGAAGCTACCACAGCAAAACGACCTTACGATCCCGAAGAAAGCCTGATTACGACTTGGTTAAATAGCTATCTCGAAAGGCGGCTTTTTGATTGTCGTCTGGCCCCAATAAAAGAAAGTGACACACCAAACCGCCGTCGAATAGCGTCCTCAGAAGGAAAACAAGATGAAAAAACTATCAATCGCAGGGACGATATCGCTGCCGATCCTGATGTAAGTTTCTATTTGGACGAAATTCTCGCATGGATAGAAACCGATCCAAATAACGAGTTGAAAAGCAGACACGTTAGAGGCAAACCGCAGATAAATTGCCAAGTTTTATTGCAGCGCAAATGTTTGTACGGTCAAAGTATTCAAGAACTCGCAAAAGAGTTGGGCTGCGCACAGTCTACTTTATATCAATTGTTCAACAATGACTGCCGTTATCTGCTGCAAAAATTTTGCGAAGACCAAGGATATCAAACTTTAAATATACCAGGAGTGTACCAAAACAATGAACCATAACAACCTTTGGGAAATCGAATCTTTGCCGATGCCAATTACTCAGAAGGCACTGCAACTTGCTCAGCATTTTGCCACCCAACAGCGCCACCCGCAAAGGCACGAGCAAGTTTATCTCAATACTTTGGCTGTGCTGGCAGTTCGCGATTATCTAAAAATCATCGATATTGAGACTGACTTGACTGAATGCGATAGCTGGAATCCCGTAATTCGCCTGTTTGCAGATGCGGGAGATTTATATGTTAAAGGATTGGGAAAAATTGAATGCCGTCCGCTTAAAAATCGACCTCAAACTCAAGAAACTGGCAACCAGGATTCATCGGCACCTCCGCCTGAGATTTGCCCGGTGCCGGTGGAAGCAAGGGCAGAACGCATTGGTTATATTGCAGTAGAAATTGATGAGGAGGAAAAGGAAGCGAGATTGCTTGGGTTTTCTCCAACTGCGGATGCGGGGCAATTAGTATTGAGCGAATTGCATTCCCTGGATGATTTCTTAGGGCATCTAGAACATTTGTTGGAATCTAAAATTAACCTCAGTCAGTGGTTTATGAATGTATTTACGGCTGATTGGCAGCCTTTTGAAGCTGTATTTAACCCGCAGGTAAAAACTTCTCCTGTTGAGATTGAAAATCCGGTTAAATCTAATTTAGGTAATTGGTTGCCAAATTTTGCAGAAATAGTTTTGCAGCGATTGGAGGAAGGTAAACAAAAGTTAAAAAACTTGATTTTCCCTGATGAAACCCCCAGTTTTGCATTACGAGGAGGTGGAAATTCGAGAGAAGAATCTGCGTTACAGAGCAGTCAAAGTAGCATCAATAGGTTTCCCGAAGCCGATGTCACGCGGGCTAAGTTGATTGACTTGGGAATGCGGCTGGGAAGGACAACTGTTGCTTTGTTGGTGGCGATTGCTGAAGAGAGCGATCGCACTGTCAGAGTTCACGTTCAACTGCATCCGGCGATCGGAGAACGTTACCTGCCCCAGAATATTAAACTTTCCTTAATATCCGACATCGGTAAAAATCTAACCGAGTCACAATCAAGGATTCAGGAGAGGTACATTTTGCTGAAGGATATTGAGGTAGATCGAGACGAGAGCTTTAGTATTCGAGTAGCTTTAGATGATTTCAGCGTCACAGAAAATTTTGTGGTATGATATCTCGATTAACTCTATTCGCGTCTAATTTATGAGCTTAAGATTTATCTTGGGTTTAGGGATTGGGGATTTACACAAGGGTTTTCCCGACATCACAGGGGAGTTTCAAGAAAACCAAACAACAGTTCATAAATTTAAAGGAAGTTTGCCACCAGCCCCGGAAGTTGATGATCTGCAAAAAAGATGGCAACTTATTTGTCGTGCGGGACAATCTAGCAACACCCTTTCTAGAATTAAAGTTAAGGCTACAGGGACAACCAATATTTGTGAAGATAATCCTCAATTGATCTATCAATATTTGAATGAATCTATGAGGCTGTGGCTGAGTAGTGAGGAATTTTATAGGGGAATTGAGGAAAATTTTAGAAATGTAGTTGATGCGTTTGGTGGCAGATCTCAGTGCTTTGAAGTATTTCTCGAAATCAAAGATTCGGAAAATTGGCATCTGCCTTGGGATGCATGGAAATTTCGCGAAGATTACAAAAATTGTGAGATAATCAAAAGTCCGTCACAGTATAGAAAAGCTCTCAAAAAGGCAACTACAGGAGGAATGCCTCTGCCTTCGCGAGGTAGAATTTTATGTGTATCCGGTAATAGTGACGGACTCGATCTGCGACAAGATCAGAAAAGTCTTCAAATGTCTTTTGGCGATCACTGCGACTTACAATTTATTCACCAGCCAACACCGGAAAAGCTACGCGAACAGTTGTTAAAGGATGAAAAAAATTGGCAGATTTTATATTACGGCGGACATAGCAATAGCAATGCTGTCAAGGGATGGCTGCATATTAATCAAGCAAATTGCGATAATACTGTCACAATAGACTATTTAAAAGAGGGGTTGGAAAAATCAATTTTTCAAGGATTGGAGTTACTAATTTTAAACTCTTGTTCGAGCCTTCAATTGGCAGCAGATTTAGTGGCAGGAGGATTGCCTTTACCGGCAATGATTGTGATGCGTGCGCCGATACCAGATAAAATTGCTCACGATTTTGTTAAGTCTTTATTCGGATATTTAAGCAAAGAATATCCTTTGTTTTTAGCAGTACGAAAAGCTAAGGATTATTTACAGAAGTGGGAATCTGAGTTTCCCGGCGCGAGTGCGATACCAGTGCTCTGTCAGCAGCCAAATTTTGAGGGGTTGACTTTACTGCAATTAAACCGCGTGAAGCGCAGCTATCCCGTAGGGAATCGCCCGGTTGTTGGTGTGGCAGATGTTTTGGGTGATACTGGGGACGATCGCCCAAACAACGATATCTCTATTTTTATTTCTAATTTGATGCAGCGCCTGGGAATCGGTTTAGCTACTACCGCTAGCAGTTATATGTTAATGGGCCCGCTACTTGCCCCAGTTGCGAATCAAATTGGTATGGAAAACCACCGTCAAAATAAACCTTTAATTGCTAAATCATTCTACAAGTTAGCAAGCTTAATTAACCTGAATTATGCACAACCTTACTATAATTTAGCTATGTTATGCGACGAATTGAATGACGATAGAGGTGCGTTAGAGGCAATGCAAAATGCGGTATTGCGAGGACTTCCTGATGCTTCTGCTCAAATATCTAAATTATTCATTCGCAAGGACAAACATCAAGCAGCTTTAAAGGCGATAAACCTTTGTTTAGAACACGCTAAATACGACGGAGTAAAAGCTGCTTGTCTCAAAAATCGCGGCTGGATACGGTTCAAAGAACAGCAATATGACGATGCAGAGATAGATTTTGAAACAGCAATTGGATTGACAGACAATAGCCCTGAAGCTCACTGTTTTTTAGCACGGGTTCTGGAAACTCAAGGTAAGCCAGATGAAGCTTTAGAACACTGGAAAAAAACGATTAAATATTCTAAATCTAGCGTACCAGAACAAGAGCAATGTATCCAAAGTGCCAAACAATATTTACGAATAAAAGGAAATATCAAGTGAAAATCAGGATTGCAACTTTTATAGCATTAAGCTCGATCGCCACTACTGCACTAGCAGCCAGTAACAGAATATCCAACGGACTGATTATCCATACTACCGGAGAAGTTGCGATCGAGCGCCAAAACGGCCGAATTGTCCGCCCTACCAGCGGTACGCCGATTTATCCGGGAGACAAATTGCGAACTGCACAAAATGCCCAACTGACGATCCAATGTGCCGATTTGGGAATTAAGTCGATCGCACCGGGTGAAAATCAATTGAATAGCTGTTTTTTAGCCAAAGAAGAGCCGAAATCTGATTGCAGTCGCGACTTGATTAAATGTCCCGATCGCGGCGACGGTAAAATTACCTGGAATAGCGCGCCAATTCCTTATATTATCAGTCCGCGGCGGACAAAATTGCTCGACAGCAAGCCAATTTTGCGGTGGAATCCGGTTGCTGGTGCTACTAGCTATAAGTTGAGTCTCCGCGAAAATGGGGCGAAATTAAACTGGGAAATGACTGTTAACGGTACTGAGGCTGTCTATCCGGGGGAACCGGCGCTGAAACCGGGTGCTAGCTACAAGTTGATTGTGGAGGCAAATACAGGTGCTTCATCGGAAAGCGCTGTTGGGGAGGGGGATATCGAGTTTAGCTTGCTGGATGAGAGTGAGGTGGAAAGGGTGAAAAGTGAGGTTGGGGCGATCGACAAACAAGTACCTAACGAAAACGCTAAAAAATTAGCCATTTCTACCATTTATCTTAACACAAACTTGATTGCCGAAGCAAGAGAAGTTTTAGAAAAATTACAAGAAACAGGCGTGGAAACACCGCCAATTTATCGCACGTTGGGTGATCTGTATTTGGAAAAGCTAGAACTGGTTCCCCAGGCTGAAGTCTACTATTCCAAGGTGATTAATACGGCGAAACCTGACGATATTGAGGAGTTAACAGCCGCTCGATACGGATTGGGGCAAGTTCATTCAGCGATGAGAAATAATCTGGAAGCTATGAAATATTTGCGAATGGCAAAAGATGGATTTCAAACTTTGGGAGATTTGCCAATGGCGGAAAAGGTAGAGAAGCAATTGCGAGATTTGCAAAGAAGGGAACAGAGGAAATAGTCACGGGCTGTGACGTTAATTCAGGCAGGATTTGTGACCTTAATTCCGGCAGGGAATGAATTCCCTGCCTCAAAGCTTAAGTCCACTAAAGTGGACTGATATTAAATCAGGTTAATTTAGCCTCTTTATCACTCGGCGGTTGAAACCGCTTCTTGTCAAACAAAGTCCGCCTTCGCGGACTAAGAAATAAGTCAAAATTTGCTTGTTTATACAGTCCTCATAGCGAGGACTTTCGCTATTAGCCAGGGGTTTCAACCCCTGGCGGACTGCGGGACTCGCCGACTATCAGAGTCTACGAGATATCATCTACTAAAAAAACCATGAAATCCACACACAAAAAACCCCGCTTTTTTCTAACCTTTCTCTCATTCACCACCTTAGCAACTTGGCAAATAGGACTTTTTTCCCCATCCCAAACAGCCACAGCCCAAATCACCCCCGCAACCGACGGCACTAATACTCAAATTACTCCCAGCGGCAACCAATTCAACATCAACGGCGGACAACAATCTGGCGACGGTGCGAATCTCTTTCACAGTTTCCAACAATTTGGTTTAACTGAAGGACAAACTGCTAACTTTATATCAAATCCCAATATTCGGAATATTTTAGGGCGAGTTGTCGGCGGCGATGCTTCGCTAATTAACGGATTAATTCAAGTTACGGGCGGCAATTCCAACTTATTTTTAATGAATCCGGCGGGGATTGTTTTCGGTGCAAATTCTAGTTTGAACGTGCCTGCTGCTTTCACTGCGACTACTGCGACGGGCATCGGTTTTGGCAATAATTGGTTTAGTGCGGGTGGTACGAATAATTATGCTTTATTAGTCGGGAGTCCTAATAGTTTTGCTTTTACAAATACGCAACCGGGAGGAATTGTCAATTTAGGCAATTTGGCGGTGGGACAAGGGCAAAATTTAACTTTGTTGGGCGGCACGGTTTTGAGTACGGGACAACTTTCTGCACCGGGAGGAAATATTATTGTTGCGGCGGTTCCCGGCGAGAGTTTAGTCAGAATTAGTCAACCTGGAAATCTGTTGAGTTTGGAGATTCAGCCGCAATCTGTAGCGGGCAGTTTGCCTCAAAATTGGGTGTTGCCCGTTGCATCTTTGCCGCAGTTGTTGGCGGGTGGCGGGGGAAGTGCCACGGGGGTGACAGTCAACGCTGGAGGGCAAATAGAATTAACGGGTTCTGGTTTGCAGGTAGAGAATGGAGATGTCACTGCTAAAGGAGTAAATGCGGAGACTGCAACGCTGTCAGCTAATCGCAATTTGACATTAGTTGAAAGTCAATTGCGTACAACTGGCGATTTGAATTTGCTGGCTAACAATACCGTGCGGGTGCGCGACAGTGTGGCAAATCCGTTTGTGGCAAATGCTGGGGGTAATCTCTACATTCAGGGAAATCAAAGTATCGATCTTTTGGCGCTGAATCATCTTTCGCAAACGCCATTTGTGAGTGGCGGGAATCTGACTTTAGTGAGTGATGGCATCATATCTACAGATGCTCACTTTCGCAGTGGCAATAATATGTCGATTCTCGATCGTTCGGGCAAACCTGCTAATTTTACCAGTTTGTACGATCCAATTTTTACACAACCTAATGATTATACCTCTGGGGGATATACGGGGGCTTCCCTCAAGGTAGATACGACTTCGGGTACGGGAAATATTATTTTTAATGGAGATATCAATATTACGAGTGTCGATGCCACTTACGCTGGTGCTTCTCCGGGTACAGATGAATTTATTTTGGGTAATTCGCGATCGGTAATTTTGCGATCTGGTGGCAATATTCAAACAGGACAGATTAGTACATTCAATTATACAGATGATAGTGGTATAATATCTTTGACGGCTAGAGGCAACATCCTTACAGATAGAGTTTCTACTGCAAATGTGACAGGCCTTATCAGTGTGAGTCTCACAACCGGTGACATTACTTTGAATGCAGGTGGCGCTATTACTACAGGTAGTCTAGATTCTGCGGCAACCATACATTCGGGTGATATTACTATTAAAGCAAAAAACGATATATCTTTCAACTGCATTACTTCTTTTTGTATAAATAGTTCTGGAACAGGAAAGGCTCAGGACATATCTAGTAGCAGGAGCGGTAATGTTACCATCATCAGCGAACAGGGAGGAATTATTTTTCCTCGCAATGGAGGATCGATTATCGCTGGATCGATTACTACCTCCCGCGTTGCTGGTTCTATCACTTTACAGGCCGCCCGTAATATTTCTGTGGATGATATAATCTCAGGTAGTATATATGGAGGACAAGCTGATATTGCAAATATCAATATTACTAGCGTAAATGGAACTATTAACACTGGCGAGATAAATGCTATTTCCCAAAGCGATAATATAGGTGGCAATATACGTCTCTCTGCTAATGGAAATATTACAACAGGTAAAGTGTCTGCCTACGGTAGAGGGCAGAGTAACACACAGGGAGGCATAATTAATTTTACTAGCACTAATGGCAGCATTAATACAGGTGAATTCTACCAAAATACTTTGTCTTATGGGATGTTGGGTCTAATTTTTGCCCCTGAAAATGGTGGGTCAATAACTTTAATAGCAGATCGCGATAATATTACGACTGGCAACTTCAATCTAAGCGCCACTCAAAACGGCGGGACGATCGCCCTTAGAAGTGGGGGTACAATTAACATCGGAACGATCGATGTCACGGGCGCGAACGCTGCTGGAAATATTACCATTCAAGCCAGCGCCGGCATCACAACACCGACAACAGGAACCGCGATCGCCGGTACTTCTAGTAACGGCAACGGTAGCAATGTTACTTTATCTACTGCCAGCGGTGACATTAATATAGGTGGCGTGTCAGTATCGGGAATACAGGGTGGAAATCTAAAGTTTACTAACAGCAACGGTACAATTAACATCGGAGGGATCGTCGATGTCACGGGCGATCGCGCTGCTGGAAATATTACCATTCAAGCCAGCACCGGCATCACAACACCGACAACAGGAACCGCGATCGCGGGTACTTCTAGTAACGGCAACGGTAGCAATGTTACTTTATCTACTACCAGGGGTGACATTAATACAGGCGATGTATTAGTATCGGGAATACAGGGTGGAAATCTTAACTTTACTAATAGCAATGGCAATATCACTACAGGTCAGCTATTGACAAGTTATGACGGTTCATCTCCCGGTCTTAAAACTAAGATAGGCGGCAATGTTACTCTAAATGCTGGGGGAAATATTACTACCAGCGCCATCCGGGCGATCGGCAATCAAGACGGCGGCTCAATCACGTTTAAAAGCGGCGGGGCGATCGATACTACCGCCGGAATCATCAATGCAATGGGTGGCAACAACGGCGGCAATATTTCCCTAGAAGCCACCAACAATATCACTACAGCCGGAATTGGCAACTCCGCTGTATTATTAAGTGGCTTCAATGCCAATAGTGGCAATCTTCGCATTCAAAGCGGCGGTAATATCGACACAACAGCAGGCCCAATTATTACCGCTGCGGCAAATGGTAAAGGCGGAGATGTCACCATAAATGCTCAAGGAACAGTTTCCACATCCGATATTAATTCCCGCACTTTCACTCCCAGTATTACTGTGACTGGCGGCAATATTGAGGTCAAGGCAAATGACTCTATTACTGCCAGTGGCAAGATAGAAACTAACCGCAATAATATTACTTTTAACGCTCCGGTAACATTAGGTAACAACCTGTCGGTCAAAATTTTAGAGACTGGCGATATTACTTTTAAGTCTACTGTTGACGGGCCTTACAGTCTTACTGTTCAACCCGATGCGGGAAGTGTTGATTTTGGTGAGGCTGTGGGCAGTGTCTCTCCCCTCAACAGCGTCAGTATTCAAGATGATCTCCCCGAAAGTTCCAGTGCAATTAACATTATTACTACGAATAATATTACAGCCCAAGATATCACCTCACCCGCCGGAATTTCTTTGTTTAGTGAGAACGGAGAAATCACAACGCAAAATCTCAATGCGACTTCTCCTAACACTGGCGGTAATATCGCTTTGAGCGCTGGAACTAATATTACTGCTGGCGATATCAATACCTCGTCTGCTGGTAATGGCGGCAGTATCTTGCTCGACGCTACCGGAAGTATTAATGTTGGTAAAATTGACTCTTCGGCTGAGGGGAATGCAGGGAATGTGACGGCTTATAACCGCAGTGCTGCGGGCGATATTACTGCGAGTCAAATTAACGCTCAAAGTAGTCTCGGCAAGGGTACGGGAGGCAATGTCGAGATTCAGATGGGAAGGTTTTTTCGAGCGCTCAATTCCTTCACAGACAGAAACGGCATCAATGCCAGCATTTCTACGGCTGGAAATCCTGGAGATAGCAACGGCGGTACTATAATTATCCGCCACGGAGGCGCAGGATTAACGCCGTTTATTGTAGGTGATTCTGCCATAAATGGAACGGCGGGTGCAATTACTAGGGGAAATTCTAATCCTATTCAAACAATTTTGCGGGATAACTCCTATCTTTATACTCACAGACAGGATGGCGATCGCATTCAAATTATCTCCGTGCCACCACCAATAGTTGCACCGACACCAGCAGCTACTCCAACACCAGCAGCTACTCCAACACCAGCAGCTACTCCCACGCCCGCAGCTACTCCCACGCCTGCACCCACACCAGCAGCTACTCCAACGCCCGCACCCACACCCGCAGATACTCCCACGCCTGCACCCACACCCGCAGATACTCCAGCGCCCGTAAGCACACCCTCACCACAACTCCCACCGCGTTTACCCGTCGCACCTTCGGCAACACCCGAAAGCTCGATCGCACCATCCCCAAATCCCGAAAGCTCGATCGCACCTTTCCCAATTTCCCAAATATTTATCGCACCTGCCCCAATTCCCGAAACTTCGATCGCACCTTCGGCAACACCCGATCCGATACCTGGTTTTCCCCTCAACATCCGACTACCTGAATTGCCCGGTTCATTCGTACTGCCACCCCGCGCCCGCCCCACACAGCCCTCGACGCCCACAACCCCAAACGCTGCTGCCCGCATAGCTTCAACACCTACCCTTCCCTCTGTTTCCCAAATCCTCTCCTCCCTCGCCGCTCAACCTGCGATCGCCCCGCAACCTTCAAACGCGCCAACTCCAGCCCCCACAGCCCCTCTTGCCTCTGTAACCCAGCCTGTAACTCAGATTCAGCCAGCACCTGCAAATGCGATCGTACCCGCGCCTGCAAGTGCGATCGTACCCGCGCCTGCAAGTGCGATCGTACCCGCGCCCGCTGTCAGCCCCAGCCAAACTCCCCAACAGGAATTAGCTTTTTTAATTGGAGATTTATTGGGAGCACAAACCTCGATCGACCAAAATGCTGAAACGGGAAACACCCAATTAGATTGGAAGCGTAACAATGAAACAATTATCTCCCTAGAACTTCCTTACACCCCGTCAGTTAACACCATTGCCGGAGCCGAAGCAAATAACCTAATTTCTTTACAGCCATCTACTGACAATTTAACTGTTTCAGTCGCAGAAACTCCGCCGGAAATAATCGATCAAACTCCTAGTTTACCGATTGCTACTTCTGAACCATTTGATTTCAATCTTTCGGATGTTTGGGAGAGAATGGCTGCAATAAATACAGCGCCAGTTCAAGATTCACCGACTATTACTCCAGCGCCCGCACCAATTCCCGCACCAACTCCAATTCCCGCACCAACTCCCGCGCCTGCACAAATTCCAGCCCCCGCCCCAACTCCCGCGCCAACTCCCACTCCCCCTCCGATCGCAGAAAATCCCGCACCTGCAGATATCCCAAATATCTTTCCCTCACCAAGCAGATTGCTCGTTGAACAAACTTTAGATCAAAACAATCCTAATGATGCTGTTGCCATAATTGACCAGCTCTTTGAACAAGACTACGAAAATTATTATGGGGAAAATTTCACGGATAAAAAAATTAACGTTCAATATCTGAGAGAAACTCTGAAAACAATTAAGGAGGAAACCGGGAAGCAAGCTGTAATTGTTTACGCGATCGTCCGTCTCGAAGAATTATCCCTAGTGTTAATAGTTCCAGACGGCCCTCCGATTCTCAGAAATATTCCTGTCTCTAACGCAGTTTTGCTGGAAAAAGTGGCAGAAT
This sequence comes from Microcoleus sp. Pol8_D6, assembly GCF_036700965.1. Lineage (NCBI taxonomy): Bacteria > Bacillati > Cyanobacteriota > Cyanophyceae > Oscillatoriales > Microcoleaceae > Microcoleus > Microcoleus sp. Pol8_D6. The sequence continues at coordinate 19,372 of NZ_JAUBPW010000087.1, forward strand.
TTCATCGCTCTTTGGGTCAAGCAACTGATTCGGAAAGTGGAGAATATTTGCCAATAGCTCAGCAACTTTACCAGTGGTTAATTGCGCCGATTAGTTCAAATTTAGAAGCATTAAATATAGATACGCTAGTGTTTTGCTTTGATGCTGGTTTGCGCCAACTGCCACTATCGGCTTTGCACGACGGCAAGCAATTTCTAGTAGAAAAGTACAGTGTAGGATCACTTCCCAGTGTCAGCTTGACTAACACAAAGTATCAAAGTTTGAAAAACGCTCAAGTTTTAGCAATGGGTGCTTCCGAATTTCCCCACACTGATAAACCTCCTTTGCGTGCGGTGCCGCTCGAATTATCTGCGATCGCCGGGAGGAGAACAGAAACGCAAAATCAAACAGCATTTCCCTTGTGGCAAGGCCGCTCTTTTCTCAATCAAGAATTTACCCTGCAAAACCTGAGAAAACAGCGAGAACAACAGGCATTTGGAATCGTTCACTTAGCTACTCACGCCAGTTTTCCTCAAGGCGAAAATGGAAGAAGAGAAGCTGAGATTGATTTGTGGGACAACTCTTTGGCGCTGGATGAATTTAGGTTGGCGAAGTGGTACGATCGCCGACAAGTCGAGTTATTAGTGCTGAGTGCGTGCGAAACTGCGATCGGTGACAGTACAGCAGCAGAAATGGGTTTTGCTGGACTGGCCGTCCGCAGCGGTGTAAAATCAGCTTTGGCGAGTTTGTGGAAAGTTAATGATATCGGCACTTTGGCGTTGATGACTGAGTTTTATGGCAATTTGCGATCGGCCCCAATTAAAGCTGAAGCGCTCAGAAAAGCTCAACTGGCAATGATCCACAAACAAATTTTAATTAAAAACGGTCAATTGCGGGGAACTCAAGGCGCGATCGACATTAATCAAGCCACACAAGTAGCAAATGCAGATTTATCTCATCCCAAGTTTTGGGCCGGATTCACAATAATTGGCAGTCCTTGGTAATAGGCGATATCGGCAGGGAAACGGTACAGCGCCGTGTCGGGTGCGATATCTGTAGGGAAACAGCACGGCGCAGGACACGGCGCCCAGAGTATCCCTGACCCAAAGCATCCAGGATACAAGCCCCCGGATTCATCCGTCCAGAAATAAAAAACCTGTATCCGATAAAGGAGCCCCCGAATTTATCCGTGGGGTCAATGCTTCAATTCTAAAATCTAAAATCTAAAATCTAAAATCTAAAATCTAAAATCGATTGACGACTATCTTTTTATGTCCTAAATTTGCTATGAATAGCAAAACTAAACACTAGCGGGGCAAAACCTGTGGCCAAGTTTGATAAAATATTCAATTCAGAAGACCAATCCGAAGCAAGCTTAACTTTAGAAGAATCCGTAGCAGCGGTAGCATTTGTGGCAGCAGAGGCAAATTCCCCTGACACGGATGCTGATATCTTAGAAAGCATACTTTGGGAATCAGAAATATTTGCTGAATACTCGGAAGATGATATGTCAGCAATGTTTCAAAGATTCGACGGTATTGTCGCTAAAGACGGTTTAGGAGCATTATTTAATACTGCTTGGGAATCTATGCCAGATGAGTTAGTTTTGGATACTTTTGCAATAACCGCAGCAATGTTTGTTGCAGATGGCGAAATATCCCAGAAGCACGAGGATTTTCTCCAAGAATTCCAGCAAGCATTAGGTGTGGAAGATGAGGAAGCAGCAGAAATTATTGAGGATGTAATTGCTGCTTACTCGGAAGTAGAGGGCGAAGAGTCTGATTTCGATGCGGCATGGTACGTATCTCCTGAAGGCAATTTTAGCGTTCCCATTCCAGTTGATGATCAACGAGGCGGTAAAATTGATGATCAAGAAAGCTGTGTCGCATTTTCAGATGACTTTGGCGTTTTGCTGAAAATTGATTATTTCCCTGTTGCTGGTGAAGTGGAAGAAACAATCGAGTCGGTTGGCGAGGAAGCTTATCTCAAGTCTTTTCTCGACAATTTTGTTTCTCAGGCAATTCTTGCTAATGTTGCCAATTCTAAGTTACTCCACGCGGAATATTTAGAAGATGAAGAAGCTTATTTCGTGGTTGTCGATTTGCCTGCGGGTGCAACTATCAGCGTGCAAGAAAACGATGGCTCTCTGACTCGACTGGATGCTTACCGGGGACTTATGGCTTTTATTGCTGACGATTTTTGCTACACGGTAAGCTGTCAGCGAATTTATCAGGAGGGGGATGAATTGGGTTCCCTGGAGTCTGAAGTTGAGGGAATTATGAACAAGATTTTTGAGTTTATTGAGACAATCGAATTCGGGCCGATCGAATAAAAATGACTTGTTTAGACGGGCTAAAAATCTGGTTTCTTTCTAGATATCTCGCTGCTCAACCCTATATTTTTAGAGAAACCGGGTTTTTTTGCCAACCATTCTCAGGATATGAGATCAATTCTGGTCACTCCTCCGGAATTGTTGACTGTTGACTGTTGACGGGCGGGTCGAAAAACTGAATGGTTGAGTGTTAACTGTTGACTCGATTTTATTATTCCGATGCAACCGGAAACGATATGACATCGTGTTCGGTCGATCGACCAAAATCTAACTGGTTGGTAGTCAGGACTTGAGTTTTCATTACTTGCCCGATCGCGCTTATTTTACCGCACTGCTAGATATTAGAGGTTTGTTACCATAAAAGAGTGCGATCGAGAACAGGGTTTTTTGACCGATTCTCGATCGCACTTCCAGATACATTCAGTCAACCACAGTCGAGAGATAGCAGCAATTAGCGGCCATTTGCGACTAATTAGTAGTCTGAGCTTCCACCAATCTTTGCTTGAGTTCTTCCAGAGCACTCGCCCAGCGCGGATCTGGCTGCACCGAGCCGGAATCAGGGCTCGACACCGTTGCTGCTGACTGATTGCGGCGAGACTTGTTGTTGTCACCCCGACGGCGATTGCTTTTGCTGGAACCGCCTCCACCTTGGGTAGGAGGAGCCGAAGCAGAGCGCTGCTGTTGCTGCGGGGCAGGCACAGGCATAGGCACAGACGCCGATGCCGACACCAACTGCGGTGACTGCGGCGACTGCTGCTGATCGTCTTCACCCTTCTCAGATTTACCCTTAGAGCGGGGCAATGCCTTCTCTATTTTCAGCGGGTTTTCTTTGAACATCAAGCCGTTATATTTCTCAATAACTTGGTCGGCTTGTTCATCGGTTAGCACCGTCACAAAACCGAATCCTCTGCATTTTCCTGTTTTGCGGTCTGTAATTACCTTGGTGGTAACAGATTCGCCCTCCGGTGCAAAAACTTCTTGCAATTCTAGGCGATCGAGTTCCTTCGGTAGATTGCCAACATAAAGACGAATAGACATGAAAATTTCCTCCCGACTTGGGTTTTAATTAATTTGCTCGAACAGAATTACCTGAAGTCAACTGAATATTTACTTCAGGCAAACACCACATAACCCGAGAATTGGCGCATTCCTCCCACCAACCTTGACAGATCCCCCCACCTTTTAGAACCAAAAGATGATTTACTCTGATAAGGCCGGAACTTAACCGCCGATGCAGAGAGCTTTTAAATCTCAGGTTGTTGTGTAAACTTTTAGTCATCACTCAAATGTTTAGGCTATTGGCTATTCTGTATTACTTGCTTCCGGTTTTGATTCAGAATGTTTATAGCCAGCGCCGTCTAGAAATTTATGTCCAAGGATGTCAATTGCAAGCGATCGGAATGCCAGTATTCAGTTTAATACAGTGATGGATAAAATGGCTAACATTTTTTCAGCCACTAATCTTACCTCGATCCTAATCTCGCTCCTAATGCTGAGAACTACTCATTTACCCGGTATCCCTTAAATCAGGCCCGGCAGAGTCCGAGCATTCTTTAAAGGTATCACAGCCTTGGTAACAGAGCTAGTTATTTAGGAAGATTTCAGTCTGAATTTAACGGAAACCACATCTCAATCACTTTTGAGAATTCATCCCGCACAGCAAAAATAGCGGTAGAAAAAAAAACAGCCGACAAGCGGCTGCCAGTACTTGCTGTGTTGGGGTGTTGACAATTTTTACGCAATGCCTTAAGGGATTTTAGCCAACTGAAGTTATAGCGCTATTTGGTTCAATCCAATTCATGTAAACTAATGTAACAGAGGGCTGGCAAAAAAGCAACTTTTCTTTACGAGGGAAGTCCGGCAACGAGCAATGTACGGGATGTAACGGATGTAACGGATAGACTCTAGGATGCCTAGGGAGCAACTCCAGAATCCGATCGCCCCTCCGCTGTTTAACTCAAAACTAATCCTGGCTGCGCGTTAAGGCCGATCCACACCACAATCGGACAACTATTCCTCACCTTGGGCCCTGGATAATGATGTATGCGCCCCAAAAAGCAGCAGCAAAAGCCAAAATCGCAGACCAAATCGGATGTCCGCTGTCACTAACCCTCCCTCCTTGACTGCGGAGGCTTTCAAGGTCGATCGCCACAGTAGCACCCCGGCGCAGCCAACCAGTCGCCACAACAGATGTTCCGATCAAATCGCTAGGGCGAGTAGTCTCTTTGAACAAAAATGGCCACAAAGAGCCAATGTAGCCAAACCTGGAAACATAGTGCAACCTCACCAAACCCGTCGCCGTTTGCAAAATCAAATCTTGTCCCAGCCAATTACTCATACCCGATCGACCCAAAAGTTGCCCTTCCAGCCGCACGGGTTCAGCATCCAACGGCAAACTATCGGGATTTGACAAAATTTCCGGCAAACTCGGCGAAGCGGTTTCTCGCGGTATAATATCCGGGAAGAAATAATTGATCCGCATCAAAGTACCGATGCTAAATCCGATCGGCAAACAGCCCCAAATAATCGATCGATCGCCCCAAAGCCAATCCAACTGCCAAAAACTCGTCCTCGAAAAAATCCCCCCAATCAGCCAAAGCACCCCGACTATCGCCAAACTCATCGGAATTCCAAAAAACGGTGCACCCTGTAAAAATAGTTTTGAGTCTTTAAATTCGAGTATTGACTTAAACAGAGACAATTTTCCTTTCCTGGGCTGTTCTTGCACTCCCGCGTTTGCCAAATCTAACTCTGTCTCCAGTTGCCAGAATTGAGCATAGAGGGCTAACAGCTTCAAACGCTCTCCCAGCAAAGGATGCGCGCGGTTAACCGTCAACCAATTGCGCTCCCGATTGCTGACATCCCACAGCAAAATCTGTTCTAGGGGCGCGTGCAATGCAGCAGAACCAAGGCTTACAGCTTGTCCCACGCCTACAGGTAACAATAGATCGAAACTTTCGAGGAAAAAGCTAGTTTGTTTTTGCTGTTCGATATTATCAGCAATGCCGATCGCAATTTTAGCCAGTGCCCGCGTCAAACCGTTAGGATTGCCCGTAATTTCTGCAGCAGTGCGATCGCTAAAATACACTCTGCGGCGCGACAGCCACAACATCGGCCAGCGCAACAACTTATAAATCCCGTAACTGGTAGCAGAAATTGCAGCGGCCACAAATTTGACTGCAGAACGCAAAAACTCGATCGTCATTAAATCACACAACCGCTCTTGCCAGTGCGCCACCTGCCAATAAATCAAGTAAGGAATCTGAATCACCAGCAGCGCCAGCGACATCGGCGCAAAATCCCAGTGAGAGATATGGCCCAACTCCCGCGCGAAAATAGTAGCAATTTCATCATCCGTCAATTGTTCCAACAGCCCGCGACTCACAGCAATCCGAGCAAAACGGGGCAAACCGCCGTAACTGAAAGCTACAGGAACATTCAGCGGCAAGAGTTTCAACACCGGCACCGGCATATTTTGCTTGGTACAAAAACTTCGCAGTACCCGACTAGCTTCCTTGCTGTGCTTGGATAAAACTGACCCGCGCAGAGTTTCGACGCCGCAAAACAGTTTCAGCAGCGCGTCTATCAGCCAGGGAGACGAAGCCAAAAGCAATCCAAAAACCATCTGAACAAACGGAGTTGGATCGCGGTAAAAAAGCTGAATCGGCGCGAAAATAGGCAGTCTAGTGAATATGTAAAGCTGAACTAATAGAGAATTAGTGTTTGTCAGCAGCAATTGCAGGACAAACCGGGCTAGGAAAAATAGGGCGATCGCACTTGCAACGGCTTGCAGCCGAAACTCCAGCAGCTTCAGCGGTTTGAGGGGGCGCGGGCTTTTCGCGCGGCCTGCTTCGCGCCAAGTGAGTTGGTAAGTATCTGGGCTGGCGACTCCGGGGATATCTGTTGGGGAAGCGGAACTATTTTCGCCACTAATTTCTGTATCGGGTGTGGTTTCTGTAGGGGCGGTGCCCCCGTGCCCGCCCTCTGATGTCGGGCGAATCGGCGGTGTGGGGGGTGGAGGCGGCGGGGAAATCGGTTGATATTTGGCGTTTCCAGGCTCTACAGCCGGCTCTAAAGGTAAAAATCCTGTTTTTTTGTCTACGGTAGGTCGATCGCCCTCTATCGATTTTTTCGCCGATTTAGTTCCGGCATCAAAGGCGACAAAGCCTGTTTCGGGGGGAGTTTCTGCGGATTTTGGTTTATTCGCCGGTGGTTTTGGGGGGCGAGGGGGGGTTAATTCTTTTAAAGCGCGATCTGCCCAAGTTTTGACTTGAGAGTTGGGACTTTTGGCGAGGGAAGAGCACAGGGCGATCGCCTCTTTCACATTACCGGTTGCTTTGTACGCAGCCACCAACCCCATCTGCGCGCGGATTCCCGACGGCTGATTAGCTGCGGTTTGGGTAACGGATTCTAAAAGGGCGATCGCGGTGGGGTAATCCTGCTGTTTCAAAGCTGCTAGCCCAGCCTCTAGAAACTGTTTTGCAGATGAATCCGCCGGATTTGGATTAGTGGGAGGTGCCATGACTGTGCTTTCGCTAGCGTCCTTTCTAAGATAGCTTGGCTGGTCGATCGATAGCTGTTCTAACACAGCTCTATTTCTCTGTCACTATTTGTTGCAACCTTTGCTGCAAGGTACTTAAATAATCTTACTAAAATTATTTGTTTCTGAGATATTGCACGATCGCAACGATCCGGCAGGGATTTAAACCCCTGCCTCAAAGCTAAAGTCCTCCTAAGAAACTCAATCTAACTGCGGAGTTTTAGCAACTAGCTCAAACCCAAAAGACTCCGCAGTTTTCTCC
>NZ_JAUBPW010000088.1:0-26369 GCF_036700965.1 Microcoleus sp. Pol8_D6
TTGCACTTTACCCTCGCTCTCGCGAGCGCATAACCCAGGCTACGTCAAGTGCCATCGATATATTCAGCAAGCCCTATGATAAAGCAAGTAAAGCAAGTAAACTTGGGCACTCACTCGCCCTCCCCATGTGATGTTGATTTGTACCTACCTCTTTAGACATAGAAAATAGGCGATCGAGATTGACGCAGATATCAGGAGGCGGTAGGAGTGTTTGATCTATGCAGGTCGATCGCACCCTGTTATCCAATTATTGAACCGGTCGAACTTAAAATCCATTCATAAATTCAGAATCTTAAACTCAGAAAAGTCATAATTATAGACAACCTTCTTGATAATGCATAATTGTTACAGGAATTTTGAATAAAGTTTTAGCTAATTGAGACAAACCGAACTTGAATTTAAGCGACTGCGGCAATTCTTGTAGGGAAACTTCTACGAAGCCAAAGCGGGTATAAAATGATGCGAGCCGTTTTCCCAAACATTCTAAATATAGCGGTTCTGTAGCTTGTTGAATTAAATATTTTGTGAGGTAGCTTCCCAAACCTCGATCGCGCCACTCTTTGGCCACCACCAAACTGCCCAATTCTTGCGCGCCCGCAAAGTTCCGCAACTGCCCGCAAGCTGCCAATTTTCCCTCACATTCGATTACCCAGAATTGCTCCCAGCGCAACTGAGTGGGATCGAGTCGGGCGCTCCACACTAACATTCTAATTGATTTGATGTCTTGAGCTGAGGCCGGGCGGAGGGCGCATTCAGACGGTAAGGAAAAAGAAGTTTCAGTCATTATTTATAGTTGGTAACTACAGCAGCAATTCGTTTAAAAATGCGGAATACCTCGTAAAAGTCCTGGGCGCGATCGATTACGAACTCATAAGATAAAGCGTACTGCGGAGTGTCTTGTTTAATCAATTTAAGGAATCTGAAGTTGCTGCCATTTGTCAGAAGCCCAAAAGTGGGTCTGTCTGGATTGGGGTTACTCAGCATATAAAAGAGTAGCTGGGGAAGTCCTGCCTCAAGGGAGTATTGAGCTCGCTTGGCTTCGATTGCCACAACCCAAAAAGATTCCATTAAAAGCAGAATATCAATGCTTCCTCTGACAAGTATATCTTCATCCACTGTAACCAGTTCCACCGATTTTTCTGACTCTCTGTGAAAGGGAGTCAGGTAAAAATCTGCTAAAAATAGCAAGGGAGCCAGTACCACCATTTTTACGGTATCTTCTATCATGGGGTACTCAGCACTGTTAGTATAGCCAGCTTTTATTTTGTCTAGATATCGCTTTTCTTCATCAGTAATTTCTGGTAAATCGTCAATCCACTCCCGGAAAAATTGCTCGTCTTCTGCAAGTTGCAAGTTAAATTTGGTTTTGATCTCACGCAGTGTCAGTGTTTTTGCTTGAAGTGATTGTGTCATAGTTTTCATTAGCTATTTGCTAGTTGTAATTTAGTGTAGCAGATTAACTGTCGATCGCCTCCCACAACACCTCCGCGCCCAACCTTACCGGATCGGTACAAGGCAATCCCGTTTCTGCTTGAACTTCAGCTATTGCTAACAGCGCATCGGCCTCATTTAAGTGATGAGTGTTGAGGGCGATCGCGCTCACTTTTCCTCCTGTAAAAGCACCTGCAGCAGCAGCCACCATTTCGTACAATTCAACCACTTTTGATAACTTAGGAATCGATACGTGCGGGTGATTGCGAATGCTAGTTTGTCCGGCTCTGTGGGCTAAAATTAAGTGAGTTGGCTGCGAACCCCGCAACAGCGGCAGAGTCGCCGTCGAACCCGGATGCAATAGCGAACCTTGCCCTTCTACGTGCAGAATATCGCATTCAGAAGCCAATTTAATCACCATTTGTTCGACAGCACCAGCCGCGAAATCAACTCGCACTGCATCCAAAGGAATGCCTTCATTTCCGATCATTAAACCCGTTTGTCCAGTTGCCAAAAATTTGGAACGCAAACCCCGCCGCAAGCAAATGCGATTGAGTTCCAGACTGGTTGACATTTTGCCAACGCTCATATCTGTGCCGACAGTTAATACGCGGCGACAACTTAATTTAGCGGCGGCGGCAGAGGCGATCGCACCGACAGATTTCGGTTCCTGACGCACGTCCCAAATCCATTGATTTTCCGTTAAAGAAACTGTTATCAAAGGTGCAAGTTTCGCGTGCAAACCGTTGACAACTGACAAACCTGCTGCTACCGCTTGATTAATTTCTGGCAGCCATTCCGCAGGCAAAACACCGCCGGAAGGAGCGATACCAATTAGCAGAATATCCGGCGCAAATTGCAGTGATTCTGCAACGGAAGCAACTATCGGTACTTGTTGAGGAAGGCGAGTTAATTCAGGTAAAGATTGTCCGGCACATTGGCGGTCTATTACTGCTACAATTTGTGCTTCGCTGTAGCGTAAAAATGCTAAACCTGTTTTGCCTGAAGACCCAATAATTCCCTCGTGCAGCAGGATTGCAACTTTACCATTTTTGATCGGATAATTTTTAGTCATTGATTCACTTTTGAGACGTGCGATTTTAGATTTTAGCTTCAATATAAAATATAAAATCTAAAATCGATTGGGTGTTAGCTGTGATTTTGGTTCAGGGTAAGATCATTCGGATCTTCTCCCAATTCTGGCAATCTGGCCTCTAGTCGCGAGGCTCGCTGGCGTTCCTGTTCCGCTTGCTGTTGAGCGGCTTCCGCTTGCTGTTGAGCAGCTTCCTCCGGCAACAAAATTAGATTGCCCGATTCGTCGAAGAAACGCACCCAAGTTGCTGTTTCTCGATCGACAATTCCTTCCCAAGTACCCAACCAAAAACCTAACGTTTTGCACCACAGCCAACCCCGCTCGTTGGGCACTAATGGCTGATAACGCAGGGTGGCATCTAAACGCCATCTTTGCAAATAATTCGGATCGAAAGGATCGAAAACAAAGTAATCAGGAGTTCTAAAAACCTGCTCGTAAATATCCTTTTTAATGGCTGTATCTACAGTAGCAGTGGCAGGTGACATCAATTCTACGATCGCATCTGGGTAACGTCCGTTTTCATTCCAAACTACCCAACCCTGTCGGGAAGTATTACCGTCAACACCCAACACAGCGAAAAAATCCGGGCCTCTGAAATCCCGATTGTGAACCTGTTCGACGCTGAAATAAATAAACATATTACCACCGACAAAAAAATCGTTCCCGTTAGCCAAACCTTTTTCTAAACAACGGATTAAAACGTTCATTGCTATCCGGTGGCGGTTGCTTTCCATTTCTGCCGCATCATCAAAAATTAAATTAGTTGGCGGCTTGTGTGCTTCATAAAAAAAGCTGTGCTTCTCTATCAATTTGCCCCGCAAGTGATTCAAGTGATATCATAGCATCTCCTGATTTCGAGCGATACTTCTATTCTACAATCTCAATTCGCCGCACTCCCAATCCCGATCGCTCGTTTGGCATCAAACACCCATTTTCGACGATCGCACCTGTGAAAGGATCGTCTAATAAATTTAAGTGACTGTCCAAATCCAAATAGTCAGCTAGCGGTGAAAGTTGTGCTGCTGCTGTATTTGCGATCGCACTATCTGAATAGCAGCCAAACATTACTTGCAAATGGCAGGCTTTTGCTGTGTGAATCATCCGCATTGCTTCAGTCAATCCCCCTGACTTCATCATTTTGATATTGATGCCGTGGACGCAGTGCGCTAACTTGGGTATATCGGAACTATTAAAGCAACTTTCATCAGCAAAAATTGGCAGGGGCGATTTACGGTACAGTTCTGATAGTTCATCCATATCCGCGACGGGTGAAAGGGGCTGTTCTACATAATTTATCTGGTATTTTTCCAGCCATTGACACATCTCGGCTGCATCTTTTAAACTCCAACCGCCGTTAGCATCAACACTAATTTTAAGGTTAGCTGGTGCTTCGTCAAGCACTGCTATTAACATAGCTTTGTCGGCTTCGATTCCTGCGGGATTTCCTAATTTGACCTTGACGGCGCGGTATTTGATGGTTGCTGGATCTGTGGCATCTTTACCAAACCAATCACGCACTCTTTCTCTTGCACCAGAGGGCGAATTAATGCCGATTGTGACGGAGGTGGGGACGATGCCCGATCGATCTAATCCCCACATTTTCCACAGCGGCAAGCCTGCTTTTTTGCCCAGCCAGTCGTGCATTGCCATGTCGATGCCGGCTCGGGCGGCTGAGGGTAAGTTGACCTCTGTTAATACTTGTTCGATTTTTTGGCGCTCAAACGGAGTAAACTTTTCTAGCAGCGGTGCAACTTCCTGCAAGGCAGCTAGCAGCATTTCGGTAGTTTGGGGCCGAGAACCTGTGGAAAAGGGCGATGCTTCTCCCCAACCTTCGATTCCTTCGTGTGCTAATTTTACCCATAAATTCGTACTTTGGGCTGTTGTACCGCGGCTGATGGTAAGGGCAAACCGCTTGCGGACAGTGAAAGTTTCAATTTGAACGTGCATTGTCAGTGATTGGTTATTTTTTGTAGATAAAAATCCGAGGTGGCGGATTGCGCCGCTATTGCCATTTTTAACTTTTTACTTTATAGTTTGATTTTCCTTATTCTAGTTTATCAAAAACTTGATGAAATTCCTTATTTCTGTTTCGCCGAAGAGAGTTGCCTTCTCTCTCAGCATTTGGGTGCTCTTCTTTGCTGTTGCTGGCTGCATCGTACAAGTTCTGCGCTACGGTTTCAACTATCAAGAACGCTGGATTAGTTTATTTAACTTAGACAGAGAAATAAATTATCCTTCGTGGTACTCGTCATTTACTTTGCTGTTTTGCGCGATTTTGCTAGGTATTATTGCTAGTGCTAAGAAGAAGCAGGGCGATCGGTATTTTGGACACTGGAAAGCGCTGGGGTTCATGTTTGTATTTTTTTCTTTAGATGAAATATTGAGTCTGCACGAAATATTAATTATTAACGACTTGCGAAAGGCCCTGCATTTAGGGGGAATTTTTTACTTCATTTGGGTAATCCCAGGGGCAATTTTTGTTGCGGTTACTGCGCTGGCTTATCTCAAGTTTCTCTGGCATCTACCCCGGAAAACAAGGGACTTTTTCTTACTAGCAGGCAGTATATATGTCGGTGGAGCACTTGGCATGGAAATGGTTGGTGGCTATTATGCAGATGCGGTAGGTCAACGAAACTTGATATACGGTTTGATGGTTTGTGTTGAGGAAATTTTGGAAATGGTAGGGGTGATCGTATTTATCTACACCCTGCTTTCTTACATCGGTTCCCATGTTGAAACTATTGATTTGCGGTTGAAGATAGTGGAGAATCAACAGAGGTAAAAATGACGATCGACCAAGATTATTAACGAAATTGAAATCGCAGACTTTATGGCTATCTACTTCTACACCACTGGCAGCGAATACGGCTGTTTTTCTAATTTTTCCAGTCATGGATTCGAGTTAGACGGAGAATATTGGGCAACTACTGAGCATTATTTTCAAGCACAAAAGTTTCCCAAAACGGCTCATTGCGACCAAATTCGCCAAGCAAAAACGCCGAAAGATGCAGCAAAAATGGGGCGCGATCGCTCTCGTCCCCTCCGCAAAGATTGGGAAAAAGTAAAAGATGATATCATGAGAAAAGCCGTAGTCCGCAAATTTGAAACTCATGCCGAAATTAGAGAAATTTTACTCGCTACTGGCGATGAGGAAATAGTCGAAAATTCCCCGGTTGATTACTATTGGGGTTGCGGTAAAGATGGCAGCGGCAAAAATATGTTGGGCCAGATTTTAATGGAAGTAAGGGAAATATTGCGAAAACGCAAGTCAGAGTAAAACATAACTTAAATTTCCCAAACTAAAGCAGGACTTATTTAACCCTAAGTCCTGCAATGCTCCTAAGCGAGCATTTCCTCAATTTTCTTAAACACTGAACTTAAAAATCGGTCTGAGGAACTGTCAAAACCTGTGCCAATCTCGTCGGGCTGTTCTAGTAGAGGGTTTAGCCTCTCCTCAGAGACTGCGAAGCAGGGGAAACGGTAAAAACCCTGCACCACTTTTTTTGTTTTAACAATTACTCTCAACCGGAATTAACTTTTATGGTCGCAAGTACAGCATGGTTAGCCCGTCGCCTCCCGGACACCGTTCCCCTAAGGTTGGCGATTCACAGGTAAAACAGCAAAACACCTGTTCTGGTTAAAGTTTGTTTTTTATTTATGCTGTATCTTTCTATTGTGTACGATTTGTGGAAAGTGTCAGCAGTGCTACAGAATTCTTTACATTTGTGATTTATTTGGATACAATCGCGCCACTCTGTCGCAGTTGCTGTTGAATTCTATTAAATTCTTTCTGTTCTGCGCTTAGCAAACTATTGTCGATCGGCGATCGCATATCCCACTGCAATTCGGACAATAACAACAAACAGCCCGCCATAATTATTCCTGTGGTTAGATATTGCCAAGGTGCAACAAAAGTTAATAGAGGGATGCTAAATAAATGAGTTAGTCCGATCAGGAGAAAAGTGCGCGATCGCAAACCTAATCCCGTCAACAAATAGCCGATCGCGCTCAACCCCAACCACAAATCGCAAAGGTGCAGCAACAAACTTCCCCAACCGGCAAAAATACTGCAATCAGTTAGAACCAAACCAGTTATCATCAGCATCGCCCAAGAGTAAAGAATCCAGCTAACTCGCTCGACTCTTACCCAAAACAAAGTCAAAACGGCCATTGCCGCAGTGCCAATTAGAGTCAAACTTGACCAGAGAATCGCCTGAAAGCTCCAACTGATAGGGAAAAACTGAGCCGTAAAAAAAATCCCCCCTGTCACCAAACCCCAAAGCAGAAAAGTTTGGTCGATGCGGGTATAAAATCCTGAGAAAAGAGTAATATTTCCAATTTGCCAGCGGAGTTGCAACAGGCCTTCGAGGTCTTGTACGTCGAGATGTTCCTGTTTGCAGCGGATTAGGGGTTCGGAGGCGTTGAAAAAGGTCATCCAGTGTTGGGGAAAGTATGAAGTTTTGTGTATTGTAACAAGTCTTAAGGAATATTTTTAAGATTTTTTCTTGTTCCCCAGCTCTGCCTGGGGACGCAGATTTGGAGGTTCTGCTTGCTGTTTTCCTCAGCAACCGAAGAGGCAGAAGGCTGCGTTAAGCTTTGGACTAACGCAGCCTTCAGATTTGAGTTCAAGCAAGTCTCCAATTGTTATCTTTCGGAGAATAAATGAAGGCAACATTCACAAGAATTGAGCCATCTTTTTTGCCTGTAGAGTAAATTTGCCACGTACCTGTGGGAACCTGCCGCAGATACGGTTTATTTTTCCTTAGCCGAGCGTAGATTGAGCTTTTTGAGCATTTGGTATATTCTGCGGCACGTTCAACATTGCAGCCCATTTCCACCAAAACGGCGATCGGCTGGGTGAACAGATTGAGCTGTTCGCTGTTATAATTAGTCATGAGAAATCCTCGGTCTATATAGACCATAAACAACATGAGAGTCCTACTGGTTGCACCCAGTGGCTCCCGAAAACTGATAAGCGATCGAAAGCGTCTCTAGTAACAGCTAGGGGCGCTTGTTTGCTTGTTAAGGGCAGTCTAACACTGCTTTGAAAAATATACAAGAAAACTACCGTATATTTTTTAAATATATGGTAAATTAGACGTATTAGTTTTCAAAGCTTTGTCTAACAAGCATTTTCTCCTTCCCGGCTCTGCCTGGGGAAGCTGATCAGGAGGCAGAGCCTCCTGTTTTCCTCTGCAACCGACGAGGCAGAGCCTCTAGATATAGGTTCCCAGGCACAGCCGGGGAACCAGTTAAACCCAATAGATATTATGAAAAATACATTTATATCTCAATTTACTCCTAGCTCGATGTCACCCGAAACCCTGGAAGCTATCTTAGTACAGCGTCACGCACTGGCAGAACATTTAGTAGAGCTAATTCGGGTGAGCGCGCTAACAGATAACAAGCATTTTCAACTACTAATAGGGTCGCGTGGCATGGGCAAAACGCACTTGGTTTCCCTGATTTATAATCGCGTTGTTAAGATGGAGGATTTGCAGGATAAATTGCTGATTGCGTGGCTGCAAGAAGAGGAATGGGGGATTGCGTCTTTTTTGGACTTATTGCGGGGAATATTCCGGGCAATAGCTAAAGAAGATGCGGCTGCATATGAAGCTGAGTTACATGATGATGTTGAAAAGCTTTATGATTTGTCGCCGGAGCAAGCTGAATTTAAGGCCGCAGAATTGCTGAGAGACTTTGTTGGCAAGCGGGTGCTGTTGTTGATTGTCGAAAATTTAGAGGACGTGTTTAGCGGCTTGGGGGATTTCGGGCAGAAGCAGTTGAGGGCGTATATTGAAAATTATTCATTTTTGACAATCTTGGCAACATCACAAAGCTTGTTTGATGGAGTCAAGCACTCTAATAATCCTTTTTATGATTTTTTTGATTTACATGAATTAGATGAGTTTAAGCTCGATGAGGCTGTAGCTTTATTAAATCATATTGCCCAGTTAGAAGGGAATAGTGAATTAGCATCTTTTATTCAAAGTCCAACAGGGCGAGATCGCATTAAAGTTGTGCATTACCTTTCTGGTGGCAGTCCTCGCATCTACATTGTTTTTTCCGCTTTTCTGATGACTCCTGAATCGCTCGATCAATTGGTAGAACCGTTCATGGAAATGCTGGATAGCCTCACCCCATACTATCAGGATCGGATGAAATATCTATCAAATCAGCAGCGAAAGATTGTTGACTTTTTGTGCGATCGAGGTGGTGCCACACCAGTAAAAGAAATTGCTAAACGCTGTTTCATCGAGCAGCGAACTGTATCTAGCCAACTTAAAGATTTGCGAGATAAGGGTTATGTAAAAACTGAAGAAATTGGACGGGAATCGTGGTATGAATTGCGGGAACCTTTGATGCGTTTTTGTCTGGAGGTAAAGAAGCAGCGAAATAAACCGATTCGATTAATTGTCGATTTTATCCGGGTTTGGTATACGCGGCAAGAGTTGCAGCAGCGATTGGGATTGAGGATGGCGGATGTTGATTTGGCGGAGAAAGACAGTCATTTTATTTATCGGCAAGGTTTGAAACCGATTCCACCTGATGCTGTGATGGAACGAGAATATTATACGCGGGCGCTGGAGGCTATTGAGAGAAATGAGGAAGACCCGCGTCTGAAGGCTTATTTTGATGAAATTGAAAATTGTATTGAACAGAAAGACTATGTTTCGGCTTTAGAATATGCGGAAAAATTGGTAGCAAGTCGCGGCGAGGCAAGGGATTGGGTAGAAAAGGGACGCTGTTTAAATAGCTTGAAACGCTACGGTGAAGCATTAGAATGTTTAGATAAAGCTATTGAAATTGACTCGAATTATGCCAGGGCTTGGGCGAATCGAGGCGATGTACTCGAAAGTCTTAAACGCTATGATAAAGCCTTAGTATCCTACGAGAGGGCGATCGAACTTGACGAGGATGATCCGTGGCATTGGGCTAAGCGAGGTTATCTACTCAACAACCTCAAACACTATGAAGAAGCCTTAGAATCCTTTGATCGGGCGATCAAACTTGACGAGGATGATCCGTGGGATTGGGCTAGCAGAGGCGATGTACTCGACAACCTCAAACGCTATGAAGAAGCTTTAGAATCTTACGATAGGGCGCTCGAACTAGATGCCAATTATCAGTGGGCTTGGCGTATGCGAGGTGATGTACTCAACAACCTCGAACGCTATGAAGAAGCCTTAGTATCTTACGATTGGGCGCTCGAACTTGACGAGAATGATCCGTGGGCTTGGGTTAACCGAGGGGATGTACTCAACAACCTCGAACGCTATGAAGAAGCCTTAGTATCTTACGATCGGGCGCTCGAACTTGATGCCAATAATCAGTCTGCTTGGTTTCTTCGAGGTCTTTTACTCGACACACTCAAACGTTATGAAGAAGCCTTAGAATCTTACGATCGGGCGCTCGAACTTGATGCCAATAATCAGTCTGCTTGGAGGTGGCGAAGCTATGTACTCAACAACCTCAAACGCTATGAAGAAGCCTTAGTATCTTACGATCGGGCGCTCGAACTTGACCCCAATGATAAGTGGGATTGGGTTCAGCGAGGTCATGTACTAGACGACCTCAAACGCTATGAAGAAGCCTTAGTATCTTACGATCGGGCGCTCGAACTTGACAGCAATTATGAGTGGGCTTGGTTTAGCCGAGGCTGGACGCTGGATAATCTCGGCCGCTATGAAGAAGCTTTAATATCTTGCGACAAAGTGATCGAACTGGGTTCTCAACATTCATCTGTCTTCTTCAACCGTGCCATTGCCATTCTCGGATTGAATCGCTGGGATGAAGGTATCGCCGCCTTAGACGACGCATTCCAACGCCTCGAACCAGGCGATGAAGCTGAGGCAGATGATGCCAAGTTAATTATCAACAACCTATTCGCGAGCACACACAATCTAGCGATATCTCAAACTCGCATCACCAGCCTGATAGCCGTTTATGAAAAACACAAATATCTCTCAATCTTAGGACAGGGAATTGTGCGAAACATCCCCGCGCTAATGTCAGAAATGGTCAGCGACAAAGCCGCACGCACTTGGTTAGAATTGTGGCAAGAACCAACCAGAAAATACGAAGACTTCAAAATTCCCATCCGCCTGCTGGATGCGGCAGTCCGCTATAAGGAAACAAAGGGCGACAGACGAGTTTTGCTAGAACTTGCCATAGAAGAACGCAATTTATTAGAACCATTGGTGTCAACCAAAAAAGAATAAGTAAAACAGGACTTATACCATTTTCCTAAATTCCTGCTACAGATAAACCATCTAATATGAATGGATATCCAGTCAAAGAAGCAATCACTTCGTTAGTCAGCTTTTTTAACTCTTTTTGCACTGTTTCTCTCAATTCTTCTATACCATCAAATCTCAACCATTTCAATTGTTCCTTGATATACCCCCATAGCCTTTCTATTGGATTCACTTCCGGACTATAAGCTGGTTGAAACAGTAAAATTACGTTTTCTGGTATACTTAGGTTCAATGAACTATGAAATCCTCCATTGTCTAGTTGAATTATATGCAAATCATCTGGATAAGCGGTGGCAAATAGCTCCAAAAACTTCTCAAAACATACTGTGTCTAGATACGTAAATTCATAAAAAAATCCCTCTCCTGTTTGAGGTTCTACTACTCCATACAACCACAGATATATAAAGTCCCATTGCACTGCTCCGTGAGGCTTAATGCCTTTTCCAGTTAATTTCCTTCTTTGAACATTGTGTGTAGCCCCATTCGACTTTCGTCTTGGCTCCAATATCGAATTTTATGCCATTGCTTTAAAAAGCTCTCACTTTGACTCAGGCTGGCTTTTACTAGGGATGGCAGTTTTTTTTAAATTCTTCTACTGCCCCTACTTTCTGTTTTTCACTCACGGGACGCGGCACTTTTAATTTCCCTTTGAGTCGATATCTGGCCCACTGATGTACTGTTCGATATGCCACTTTTATTTCACAGCAACTGGTCAACCATTGATGTACTTCTTTGTAGCTACTAAATCCTTCGGGTTCTTGTAATTCTTTTGATAATCTCTCTACTGTTTCAGGATTCATTATTCTTGGTCTTCCCGAACGAGGTTTCTGTAATAATAATTCTTCGATTCCCCCCGAACGATAACTAGACAACCATCTTTGTATTGGGGTACGATGTTTCCCTAACCGCACAGCGGCAGATCATACAGTTTCTACCGTTTGGGTTTTGAGCCAATACAGAACTTGCAGTTTTTCGTAGCAAGTCACATCTTTCTCTTTCTTCAGAAGAGTTTTTAGTTCTTCTTCTGTTTCTCGAATTTCAATTTTGACCCACGACTGACATTTTTCTTCCTTATATTTGGGTACTAATTCACAAAAAGGACACCTACTAACTGTAGCACTATTTTATGAAACTGGTATTACGCACTCCGACAAAGAAACCGGGTTTTTTACCTAATCTTCGAGTACGAACGAAGTATTTTCGTAAAAAAAACAGGTTTTTCGGCCCCGTGAGTAAGTCCTATAAAATAGGTATAAAATAGAAATTGATGCTGCTAGCAAAGGACTCATCCCCATGACCGCAACAATTCCAACTAAAACCTCAGCAGAAATCATCTACCCAGACAGCGACGGCAAACCTATGTCAGACAATACCAAACAGTTTGAACTAATTGTCACCATTCAAGGGGGAATAGATGCCTTATTCAAAGACAACGAAAATGTTTTTGTAGCAGGTGATTTGCTGTGGTATCCCGTCGAAGGAGATAACAAAACTCGCCAAGCACCTGATACGATGGTAGTGTTTGGCAGACCGAAAGGTTACAGAGGTTCCTACCAACAGTGGCTTGAAGATAATATCGCCCCGCAAGTTGTCTTTGAAATCCTCTCGCCTGGAAATCGAATCGGAGCACTGTTTAAGCTGTTTAATTTCTACCAGGATTATGGAGTCGAAGAATATTATGTCTACAGTCCAGAGGATAATGAATTAATTGGTTGGCTGCGTTCTGATGGAAAACTTAACTATATTGAATTAATGGATGGTTGGGTGAGTCCGCGTTTGCAGATCCGTTTTCAAACTGCATCGGGAGACTTGGAAATTTATCGGCCTGATGGACAGAAGTTTTTGTCTTATGTGGAGTTGTCAAGACAACAGGAATCAGCACAGCGACAAATGGAACTAACACAGCAACAAATGGAACAAGAACGGCAAGATAAAGAGTTAGCACAGCAAAAAGCCGATCGCCTATCCGAGAAATTGCGAGAAATGGGCATCAATCCAGAGGAAATTTGAAACTTTTAGAGACCACCGGCGGTTTAAACCGTTAGGTTTCTTCAACTAGCGAAGGCGGGTTTTGTCTGTGTAGACGCGGTTTCAACCACCGGGTATTTGAATCACCTATAATAACTTGACATATCAACAATTACCATGCAAAATCCCCGCCAAATAGCCTTTCTCGCACTCCGCGAAGTCCACCGCCGCGGTGCATTCGCAGATGCCGCACTCGATCGCGCTTTCAGCAATTCTCAACTCAACGACCTCGATCGGCGTTTAGTCACAGAATTAGTTTACGGTAGCGTCAGGAGAATGCGATCGATCGACTTCATCATCGACAAACTAGCAACAAAGAAATCCTCCCAACAACCGCCCGAACTCCGCACCATCCTACATTTAGGCTTATATCAACTCGAATATCTCAACCAGATTCCCCCCTCCGCCGCCGTCAACACCACCGTTCAACTAGCAAAAGAAAACGGATTTTCAGGACTCAGCAGTTTTGTCAACGGTTTGTTGCGCCAATACATCCGTTTAACAGATAACAACTTAAACCCATTAGCAGTTACTAATTATAAATCAACCGTTGAACGCCTAGGAATTTTGCACAGTTTCCCCGAATGGCTGGTGAAATTGTGGATCGAACAAATAGGCGAAACCGAAACCGAACAACTCTGTGAATGGTTCAACCAATCTCCCACAATTGACCTGAGAATCAATCCCTTAAAAAGCTCGATCGCCCAAATTGAAACCGCCTTCAAATCCCAAAACATCAGCGTTAGCAGAATCCCACATTTGCCACAAGCATTAAGACTAAATGGCAGCATCGGCGCAATTCAAAACCTCCCCGGATACAGCGAAGGTTGGTGGACAATCCAAGACAGCAGCGCTCAATTAGTCACCCATTTACTAGCCCCACAGCCAGGGGAAACCATCATCGACGCCTGCGCCGCACCGGGGGGAAAAACCACCCACAGCGCCGAATTAATGCAGGATACAGGCACTATTTATGCCTGCGATAAAACCGCCAGCAGACTCAAAAAACTTAAAGAAAATGCAGACAGACTCCAGATGAAATCGATTAAAATTCATACCGGAGACAGCCGCCATTTCCCAGAGTTTGTTAACCTCGCAGACAGAGTTTTACTAGACGCACCTTGTTCCGGCCTCGGAACCCTCCACCGCCGCGCCGACGCCCGCTGGCATCACACGCCCGAAAACATTCAACAACAATCTCAACTGCAATCGGAATTATTAGCAAATGCAGCGAAATTTGTCAAGTCCGGCGGCGTATTAGTTTATGCAACTTGCACAATTCATCCCTTGGAAAATGAAACAGTTATTCGATCGTTCTTAGACAGCAATCCTCACTGGCAAATCGAACCGCCAACAATTGATTTACCCGTACAGCCATCACCCGAAGGATGGGTGAAAGTGTGGCCGCACAGACATCACATGGACGGCTTTTTTATGGTAAGGCTAAAGCAATTGAAAAACGAGTAAAATCCTTACTCCAAACCGATAGTTTAATAAGCCGGCTCTTGATAAGCTGGCTCTTCATAAGCCGGCTCTTGATAAGCAGGTTCTTGATAAGCAGGTTCTTGATAAGCAGGCTCTTGCGGTGGGTAATACTTCGGTTCAGGATTAGGATTGTAAGGCACGATCGCACCATCCTCATTCACAATCATCCCCCGAATAATCCTCTTAGGCTCCACCGGTTTTGCCTTAATACTGCCCTTGCGGCCCTCCAACTTCGGCAACTTCGGAAACTTCTCTACCGGCATTCCCTTAACAGCTTGACTCATAAAATCGCGCCAATTGTAAGCCGCCGTACCGCTAGTTCCCCAGGTGGGATAATTGTCATCATTCCCTAGCCAAACCCCAGTCACAACCTGTGGAATGTAACCAATAAACCACAAATCCCTGACATTTTCCGAAGTACCAGTTTTGCCTGCTACAGCGCGATCGTTTAAAGCCGCAGGCCCCCCCGTACCGTCTTGCACAACACCCTCCAACATCCAAGTAGTAATCGCAGCACTATCCTTATCCAAAACCCGCTTCGGTTTAAAATCAGCCTGATAAATCACATCTCCCCGCTGATTAATCACCCGCTTAATTCCGTGGGCTTCAATAAAATTTCCTTGCGCGGCTAAAGTACCGTAAGCATTGGTTAACTCCAGCAAATTCACCTCCGAAGAACCCAAAGCCAGGGAATAAATCGGACTCAATTTCGACTTAATTCCCATATCGTGGGCTACTTTTATCGCCGGTTCAAAACCCACATCCATCAACACCTTCACAGCTACGACATTCACCGAACGCGTCAAAGCATCAGAGATCGATCGCCAACCGCTAAATTTTTTGCCATAATTATTCGGTTGATAGCCGTCGATAATAATTGGTTCGTCTTCGTAACCGTCATAGGGAGAAAAACCAGCCGCCATCGCCGCGGCATAAACCAACCCTTTAAACGTCGATCCGGGCTGCCGCAAAGCCTGCGTAGCGCGATTAAATTCACTTTCCTTAAAATTTCCACCTCCTACCAGGGCCTTAACTTCCCCAGTCTTAGTGTCCATAGAAACTAAAGCGGCCTGTTCAAAACCCTGACGGCGACCATCAACTTCGATCGCATCTTTAACCACCTTTTCCGCTATTTTCTGCCACTTCAAATCCACCGTCGTCTCGACAGTCAAACCCCCCGCTTCCAAAGCATCCTGAGAAACATAGCGTGGCAATTCCTTCCGAATGTAACTAGCAAAATAAGGTGCGACTACTTTAAATCGCTTCGGCGGACTTGGTTTAACCGCGATAGGTTCCGCCATAGCCTCCTTCGCCTCAGCCTCTGTAATTACCTTCGCTTCCTGCATTTGTTGCAGCACAATATTGCGGCGTTGCTTAGCAATATCAGGATTAACTAAAGGCGAATATTCGCTCGGTGCCGGCGGCAAACCCGCCAAAGTTGCCATCTCTGCCAAAGTTAATTTATCGACTGTTTTGCTAAAGAAAACCAAAGCTGCATCTGCCACTCCGTAGGCATCCGAACCCAAATAAACCAGATTTAAATATCTTTCTAAAACTTGGTCTTTACTCAACTCCCGCTCTATTTTCTGAGCTAAAAGAGCTTCCCGAACCTTCCGCCTAATACTTCTTTCCTGATTAAGAAAAACAACGCGAGCCAATTGTTGCGTAATTGTACTGCCGCCCTGCACTAAATCTCTCGCTATCAAATTAGAAACAATCGATCGCACAATACCTTGATAATCCACCCCACGATGTTGATAAAAACGGCGGTCTTCTATGGCAATAAAAGCTTGAACCAAGAGTTCGGGAATTTCTTTAAGTTTCAGTTTATCTCTAGTTGCAGGCCCCGACTGCAACAAAATCGTATTATCTGCCGCCTTAATTGTCAGCGTTCCGTCGCGGTTAAACGCTGACAAATCGTTAACATCCGGCAAACCTTTGTCTAATGTGTACAAAATCCATAAACCGTAGATTAAAGCGCCCCCGCCTATACTTGCCACACCTAAACTTATCCAAAATCTAGGGCGGCGGGGGATACGTTTTTTAGTATTTTCCTGCGGTGCGCTATTTTCCTGTAGTGCCGTATTTATCTGCAGTTGGGTGTTCGGCGATGCGCTATTTTCCGGCAATTCGCTACTATCCGATTTTTGGGGTGATTTAGTTCCCAGCAAACTTAATCCCGGCCGCAACAATTCTTTTCCCTTGGTTTGCAAGCTGGTAACTTGAGGTTCAATTTCCAACCAAGCAATTAAGCGCTTCAACCCTTGCCAATTGCGCCTGACTATTGGATATCGAGCGTATTCTGGCTCTAAATATTCTGACTCTAAATATTCTGACTCTAAATATTCTGACTCTAAATATTCTGACTCTTCTAGAGGCGCAGCATCTTCTGATACCACATACTCGGATCGCTCATCCCTTGTCCGTGGATAAAATTCCGCCTCTGATTCCGGCGAGTTGAGCTTATTGCCCTTCGCAGCCTTCGGCGGTTCTCGATCGGAATTACCGCTTATTGCGTTAGTGACTTTGCTCAATGTATCTTTGATATTTGAGAAAAATTCTGCCACGTTCAGACCTTCAAACCTCATCAAGTCCGATTAAAAATTAAAAATTAAAAAAGCTAGCCTTCTTCAATTCTTAATTTTTAATTCGACATTTTTTCTTGAATAACACGCTGCCTTGAATTAGCTTTTTTGAATTAAAAAGTTTTTAATTCAAAACTAAAAATTCAAAACTTTTCTTAACGCTGCAGAACTTGGTATTTTTTTGAGAGGTGAATTAGATTTTTTGAATTCAAAATTTTTTAACTCAAACCTCAAAACTCTGCTTAACTCGCATGACCCAGTGCCAAGGCTGCTACCAGCATACCCAAAACCAGGAAAGGCTGAGCACTTGCCTGATATTTAACATCATTTTCCAGGGGATTACGCAAAAAGTACATATCCTGAAAAGTAATTTGGGGAATTATCAGCAGCAGCAGAATGACAGCGTAAAGGTTTTGGTGGATGCTGATCAGGTAGCCTGCAATCCCAGCTTGAAAGATGTCGATCATCAAAACGCAAATCCAAGCTGCGGTGCTGATGCCAAACATCACTGGCAAAGATTTTAACCCTAATTGCCGATCGCCCTCAACACTTTTGAAATCATTAACGATCGCAATCCCCAGCCCTGCCAAACTGTAAAACAGGGTCAAAATCATAATCGTCGGATCTAGTGTACCAAACAAAGCTTGACCCGCCCACCAAGGCAGGGCAATGTAGCTAGCACCCAGGGCATAATTTCCCAACCAGCCATTCTGCTTCAGTTTCAGGGGGGGCGCAGAGTAGATATAAGCTAGAAACGCGCCGCCGAGAGTCAAAACAGTCATTATCGGGAATTCATGACCCGCCCACAAGTCTAGAGCATAAGCCACCCCAATGCCAGCCGCTAATAATACCAAAATTTGCGTTACTACTTGGGGAATCGAGATGATACCGGAGGGAATTGGACGGTAGGGCTCGTTAATGGCGTCGATTTCGCGATCGTAAAAATCGTTCAAAGTTTGAGTGTACCCGGTCAGCAACGGCCCTGACATCAACATACAAGCTGCTGCGATCAAGAAATTCTCTAGGTTCCAAACATAGTTTCCAGAAGACGCCGCCCCGCACACCACGCCCCAAATTAGGGGAATCCAGGTAATCGGTTTCATCAATTGCAAGCGAATCTTCCAGATAGAAGTTTCCCCGCTAGCGGCCCCTTTCATGCCCAACAGTTGCCTAGTTTTGGCACTGCGGTTTTCGGTAGCAGCACTTTCCGGTGCAGCTTCTTGGGAGATTTGGGATGGAGGAGAGTCAGACATAATTTGATGTTAGGGGTACTGCTACTATTGTGTCGTTTTGCATTTCAATAATAATTCAGATAGCTTACCACTGATATTTAAGGCAGATTCTTGAAAACTTACCCTGGCTTGGAGTTGATGCTAAGGAAAAGTAGGAGTTTCACAATATATTGAGATATCATTTTTTTGTGGAAATGTCAAGAGGATAAATATTGTTTTTTATAATTTCGCTGAGCCCGCCTTCTGGGGGAGATTTTTGCCAGCCGGTGCATTTAATGTCAATTACCAGGAGGCGATCGAGTTTTTTGCCATACTACCTTTGAATCATCTCATATGGCAGAAAGTCAATCGATTTTAGATTTTAGATTTTAGAGATGCTAACGCTTCTTTGATCGGGTTGAAATTGCCACTTAAGCAAGCCCAGGAGAATTAGTACCAGATTACTCTCTCAACTCCGGCGTTCACTTCGCCCCATGTCTTCTATTTCTGCAATCAGATTTTCCCAGTCGATGTTTGAAAAGTCGCGAACCCGCAACTTTTCCACAGATTTTCTTGCCATAAGCTATTCGTGCTAACAACTGCAAATTAACAAATATGGCGGTATGAATCAAAAGGCAGTCCCGTCCGCCGCTTGACTTCGACAACTGATTTGTAAGCGCCTTTTCTCTGCCTTTCTCTAACTATTTTTTCCGCAACATATCGATCTAAACCGCTGGCGATCAACTCTTCCGGCGAAAGAATATTTAACCGTTTCCAAGTAAACTGCAATTCTTTTTGATAATTGTAGCTGAAGCAAATCATCGGGGCGATTCGTCTGACGTGACTTTCGGGAACTCCGGCTATTTCTGATAACTCTTCGGCGTGGGTAAAAATGTAGCCTTCGTTTTGCAAAGATTCAATATCGTTGGCGTAGACGATCGGCAAACCCAAGATTCTGACCATATCGTCTTTGGTACACTCGTTAATATCTATTTTGCCGCGCACGTTTGCTAGTTCTTCGGCATTTGTCGCAGTTGCAGGAACCAGTAAGCCTCTAGGCGCGGTTTTGATCAGATAGCGCTTTTTCAAACTAAAAGCAGTAACAATTTGAGCGATCCAAACGATCGTACCCAAATTAGTTGAAGAAGATACCGCTAGTGCTGCTAAAGTAATTGCAACACCCCATCCCATCCAACTACGAATATTTGACTTTTGACCTGCATAAGCGATCGCCAATCCACCGAAGTAGGGAATAAAAGCATACCACACCCAGTTGGGAGTTTGACGCAGCCAGTATAAATCTTGAGACACTTTAATTTTATCCTTAAATAGTTGTGCTCTCACACTTTCTTATGTCAATCCCACTTTTTTAATAGTGAGCTTTATTCTTCCTTCTTCTTTCTTCCTGACATCTGTTACATCCGTTACATAATCCGTTGCCGAACTTCCTTCTTAATTACAATTCTCGCAACAGTTTTTGGCGTTTTTCTTCATATTCTTCGGCGGTAATTGCACCTATATCGTAAAGTTTTTTCAATTCGCCGATCGCCCCGGTTACATCTTTTGCCGCTCTGAGGGCATACCCCGACGGCAACGTGCCACCATTGTACTGAACCTGAAAAGCTTGTTCCGACATCAGCAGCAGGCCGATAAAATCGAAAAATGCGAGCAGTGACGGAATTAATGTCCAAGAAAATAGCAAGTATAATACCCCTGCTAAGTTATTGCCCAAATAAAATTTGTGAACTCCGAAACCTCCTACAAAGAAAGCTAACACAACTGCTACGGTTTTATCTTTTACCATTTTTACTTTCCCCAGTTTTTTATTTTAACTTCTGCGATCGACCTTTAACCCTCGACCTTTAACGATCAAGCTAAGTAATCTTACTAATTTTTACTCATTTATTTGGGTTTTTGCGAAACTTAGACATCGCAAAATACAGCAGAACTATACCGACTTGAGCTTGTAGAATGACCAAGTAGCCTCTCAAGAAATAATTTAGTTCGCTGCCTGAATTGAGAGAAAATATTAAAATGCCCAAGGCTGCGTAGGGTGCGAAACGCATCCAACTCGGCGTTCCCTCTAACTTGCGGCTGTTCAAATTGCTCATTGGGTTTAAGCCTCATCCTAAATTAAAATTTAGCTATAAATTAGCCGGATTGTCAACTTCCGTTTGGTGCGATCGCCCGCGCCAGTCTCTCAATCATCAGCCCACAAGATATTACTTCCATGTTAAACCAGGTTTTTCCGCTAAAGTAAGCGACCGGGGCGGGTATATCTGGATCTGTGGCTGATATTACAGATTAGGATGAACCCGCCCCTAATGAAATTCCGGTTATTTTACCGGACTAGATATCAGGGGCGCACCGATCACCCTAATGCTGTTTTTGGCAAGAGTCGATCGCCTGCAGGAAAACTGTCAAAAAAACCCGATTAATTCACAATTATTAACAACCCCCAAATTAACTCGCGCCGCCGCCCAAAAGAAACAGACTCAGGAGAGTACCGCTGTTCCAAAGACTGTGGAGAAGCATAGGAGCCAGGAGATTGCGAGATCGCGTGTACACAAACCCCAAAACCGCACCCAAAGTCGCCAAAGGCAGAATCTCAGAGACACTCAAGTGAGCCACAGCAAACAAGAAAGCAGAAGCAGCGATCGCCCCCCAAACAGGCAAATAGCGAGTCAGAGAAGGCAGCAGAAAGCCTCGAAACACGATTTCCTCAAAAACCGGAGCCGCGATCGCAGCAGTGCCGAAAAACACCACCAAAGCCACGTTGTCCCTACCTTCAAGAACGATCGGCAAAATCGGATTACTGCCACCTTGTCCCTGCCACAATTGCTGATTAATCAGCGACACCAAAACTACCAAAGGCAAAGCAACAAAATAGCCGCCAAAACCCCACAAAAACCAATTTCCCCCCAAATTAATCCGAAACCAACCTTCCGGCAAAGGCAAAAAAGACTTGACCGAAAAATACAGTACCGAAAGCCCCCCAGCCGACAGCAACAAATAAGTAGCAAAGATATAAAAAGCCTTTTCGCGGGGGTCAAAAGTAGCTGGATTGAGTTTTAAAACAGCCAGAGAAACAGGCAGCAACAAATAGGGAATCAAGATTTGCCCGACAAAGAAAAAGCCGACCACAAGTACCTGCCAAACAATCTCACCATCCCAAGGCACATCCCAAGTCAAACTCGCATTTCGCGCCAACACCGGGCCGAAATCTGCTTTCTCTAACTGCTTCCGCTGCAACAGCCACTGCACGGTCAAACCAACCAGCAAAACCGTACCAATACAAAGTGCGATCGCCGGAACGCCCACTATAATTGCCAACTTTTCTACAGCTTGCTGGGCCGTTGCTTGCTCTGCTACTTGCAGCGCCGCCAGCTCTTTAGAACGTTCTTGCAGCTTGTAAAGTTGAGCGAGAGCGCGATAGCGAAACCAGCCATCCAAAGACTTTTGAATGCGCGGCTCGGCATCCGGCAGTAGTTGAGCCGGATTGCTCCAAATTCCAGTTAAAACTTGAGCAGTTACCACCGAAGAATCGTCATCACTTTTAGTTTTGTAGCGCTCAACTAAATTTGTCCAAGTTTGGATAGCCACCTCAGTTTTGCCACTGCTTACCTGCAAAATTCCCAATCGCAAGTCAAGTTCGTTTAGCAGCACTGACTGTTGCTTGATAGACTCGGACGACGGCTTATTTTGAGCCAAATTCAGAGTATTATCCTCAGACTTAGAGGCGATGGCAGACTGAATTTCTTTAACTTGTGCTTGAGTTGTTTCGAGAGTTTTGCGAGTCGAGTCTCGCGCTTCTTGATATTGCGTCAAAGCCGTATTTAAAGGATCTGCACCGACAATATTGTTGCGCGCCGAACTTAAATTAGCACTCTGATTATTTTCTCCTTGCCACTCCGAGGCGTGCAGCAGCAAATTTGTCTGGTAGAGTTCCAGCCGACTTTGAATTTGCGGCTGATTCCAACTAGCAAGTAAAGATAAACCGACCAGGGCGATCGCGATCGCCGTTAAAATACCTAAAATAACCCGCTTCAGTGTCATTACTGCTTTTCCGTCCCGCGCGAATCCGTGGCTAAATCTTTTCCGTCTTTAATCATAGGTCGTTGCAGACGAGAGTATCCCGACAACTGGTAAAATTTCACTGGCTCATCTTTTTGACTCGCCTCAACAAGACTTACGCCACAAATCCTTGACTCGCCATGTATGGTTAAGGCGTGCACCGCGCACCCGAAGCGGGGTAACACGCTAAATCTAAAATCTAAAATCTAAAATCTAAAATCGAATGACTCGCATTATCTTAGTCCGTCACGGCAAAAGCACCTACAATCAAGAACGTCGCATCCAAGGCCGCCTCGATAAATCAATTTTGACAGAAGCAGGCCGCAGCGCCGCCCTGCAAGTAGGCGACACACTCAGCAGTATCGCCTTTGATGCCGCCTATACCAGTCCCCTGCAACGAGCCAAAGAAACAGCGGAAATCATCCTGTCGCGCTTGACAAATCCGCCACAACTCCAGCCAACTGATAATTTGATGGAAATCGATTTGCCTCTGTGGGAAGGAATGTTGCGCCAAGATGCGATCGACAAATTCCCCGAAGCATATCAGCAGTGGCAAAGACAGCCAGACAAATTTTCCATGAAACTGCCATCTGTGGATGGCGAAATCGAACACTTTCCCGTATTGGCAATTTTTGCTAACGCCCGTCATTTTTGGCAAGAACTTTTATCGCGTCACCAGGACGGCACAATTCTAGTAGTAGGTCACAACGGAATCAACCGCGCTCTCATCGCCACCGCGTCGGAAATTACCCCGGATTACTATCAATCAATCCAACAGTCAAATTGCGGAATTAGCGTCATTAATTTTGGAACTTCCCCTGTTCCCAACGACGCACTTGGAGAGCCAAAAAAGAAAGTTCCAGTTCAATTAGAGTCGGTGAATTTAACTTCCCATACCGGGGAAATTTTTCCCAAACCGAGGGACGGACACCAAGGCCCGCGCTTGTTACTGGTGCGTCACGGCGAAACCGACTGGAATAAAGCAGGTAAATTTCAAGGGCAAATTGACGTGCCTCTCAACGATAACGGCCGCGAACAGTCCCGGCGGGCAGCAGAATTTCTCAAGGATGTAAAATTAGATTTTGCGATTAGCAGTTCGATGCTGCGCCCGAAAGAAACTGCGGAAATTATTCTCAAATATCACGGCGGTTTGCAACTGGAACTGCGCGATGACTTGAGAGAAATCAGCCACGGACTTTGGGAAGGAAAATTTGAATCAGAAATCGAACAATCCTATCCGGGTTTGCTAGCAGAATGGAAAACATCTCCTGAAACAGTGCAAATGCCGGAAGGAGAGAATTTGCAGCAAGTTTGGCAGAGAGCGATCGCAGCTTGGCGCGAAATTGTACAATCTGTTTCTGGTACTGGGATTGTAGTTGCTCACGATGCCATTAACAAAGCAATTCTCTGCCACCTATTCGGTTTGGAACCAGAACATTTCTGGAAATTCAAACAAGGAAACGGAGCCGTTAGCGTGATTGATTATCCCCACGGCCCCGATGGTTTGCCGGTATTACAAGCGATGAATGTCACAACTCATTTGAGCGGCGGCGTTTTTGACAAAACAGCAGCCGGAGCACTCTAATTAGTAAAGTGCTGAGCGCGAACCCGTAGCGGAAGGAAGGCCCACCGCTACGGGTTCGCGCCTGAAAAATGTTTGAATTTGGATAACAACCGCGCCCGACGCTTAGGAAGTTCTTAATTCCTGAAACTAATGCCGTGGATTGCTTCTTCCATCTTCCTGAGATCCATTACATCCGTTACATCCGTTACATAATCCGTTGCCGAACTTCCTTCTTCCTTCTGTTATATGAGCCGCGAACTGCTACAAAATGTACGAGTGCTAGATCCAGTTTCAGGGAGCGATCGCATCGCTGATATTCTAATTACCGAAGGCCAGATCGAAGCCATTGCAGAAAAAATTGCTGAGTTTCCCGCTGACACCCAAGTGCGGGATTGCCAGGGACTGATTTTGGGGCCGGGGCTAACTGATATCTACAGTCACAGCGGAGAACCGGGTTTTGAGGATCGAGAAACCCTGGAATCTTTGATGCAGGCTGCGGCGGCTGGGGGTTTTACGCGAGTGGCGATTTTGCCGGATACCTCGCCACCTGTTGACAATTTGGCCGGTTTAGCTTTGTTGCAGCAACATATCCGCAATTTGCCGCCCGGGCTGCCCAGCTTGTATTTTTGGGGAGCGCTGACAGCGGGCGTTAAAGGGCAGCAGATGGCAGAGTTGGGCGAGCTAGCTTCCTGTGCAGTGGTGGGTTTTGCAGACGGTTTGCCGCTGTCTAATCCGGCTCTGGTGAGGCGTTTGCTGGAGTATATCAAGCCTTTGGGTAAGTCTGTGGCTTTGTGGCCGTGCGATCGAACTTTGGCAGGAAAGGGCGCGGTGAGAGAGGGTGCGCTGTCGGTACGCTTGGGTTTACCAGGAATTCCGGCGAGTGCGGAAACTTCGGCTTTGGCGGTAATTCTGGAGTTGGTGGCATCTGCGGACACTCCGGTGCACATTATGCGCGTTTCTACAGCCCGCAGCGTGGAATTGATTCGAGATGCGAAGGCGCGGGGTTTGCCGGTGACTGCGAGTGTGACTTGGATGCACTTGCTGTTGAATGTCGGGGCAGTTTCAGGAAACTCTAAAGATTCCGGCCGGAAAAATGCTCTGACTGCTTCGTTGCCCTATGATCCGAATTTACGCATAGAACCGCCGTTAGGGAATCTCAGCGACCAATTAGCGCTGATTCAAGCTGTGAAAGATGGCGTAATTGATGCGATCGCGATCGACCACAACCCGCATACTTATGAGGAGAAAACTGTGGCTTTTGCTGATAGTCCGCCCGGGGCGATCGGCTTGGAATTAGCTTTGCCTTTACTGTGGCACGGACTGGTAAAAACGGGCGAATTTTCGGCTTTAGAACTGTGGCGAGTTTTGAGCGCAGGCCCTGCCGTTTGTCTCGGACAAACTCCCCCCATCGTTGCACCGGGAGTCTCTGCTGAGTTGATTTTGTTCGACCCAGAAATGAGTTGGACTGTTGATGGGCAAAGTCTGAAGTCGCGATCGGCAAATACGCCTTGGTTGGGACAAAAAATAGCAGGAAAAGTTGTGCAAACTTGGATTTATTGACGGTTGGAATTGGGACTTATTTAACGAACCGCGAAGGGCGCATTAGGCGAAGCCGCGCGTAAGCGCTAGGGCGCGAAGGAAGAGAAAGAAGGGAAAGAAGAAGAGCGGTAATTTGGTAAGTGGAAGCTTTTGATAAGGCAGGGTAAATACATGATTGCTGTCGTTCCTTCGTGGAATTCTCCACCGCTAGACTTGACATTGGATCTCGGCGAAATTCATGTTTGGCGCGTCTCTCTGGCTCAAACAGAATCTTGCTTGGAGAGTTTACAGCAGACTCTCTCAGCAGACGAGCGGACAAAAGCCGAGAGTTTTCACTTTCCCAAAGGTCGATCGCAATTTATTGTCAGTCGTGGGACACTCAGAGAGATTCTGAGTCGCTATCTTAACATAAATCCTCACATTTTGCGCTTTGACTACAATCCCTACGGCAAACCCTCTCTCATCGCCGCCCAAGGTGGAAATACCCTGCGATTCAATTTGTCTCACTCAGGAAACATTGCTCTAATTGCGATTACCACAAATCGAGATATTGGTGTCGATCTTGAAGGTATAAATACCAACTTTTCTTGCCTTGAAATTGCGGAAAAGTTTTTTTCACCATTAGAATACTCTGTGTTACTTTCGCTTCCAGAACATCTCCAACCCAGAGCTTTTTTCACCTGCTGGACTCGCAAAGAAGCTTATATCAAAGCAGTCGGTAAAGGACTTTCTATTCCCCTGAATCAGTTTGATGTCACCCTCGCACCAGGAGAACCTGCCGCGCTGTTAAATGTTGAAGACAACCCCGAAGAAGCATCGAGATGGTCTTTAATTGAATTAATTCCCAGTTCAGATATGGTGGCGGCTGTTGCGGTTGCAGGAGATTGCTGGAAACTTCATTGTTGGGAGTGGACTGGGGAGTTTTGATTTATATCAATTCCGGTTGCACCGGAATTATTGTTGACTGTTGACTGTTGACCGGGCGGATCGAAAACTGAATGGTTGAGTGTTAACTGTTGACTCTATTTTATACCACTTCTCCAAAAATATGCTACAATAGCACTTCTAGCAAAAGGACGATTGTATGAAAGTAAATTACCA
>NZ_JAUBPW010000089.1:0-26228 GCF_036700965.1 Microcoleus sp. Pol8_D6
AAAACTCTTGGAATTGGGAGTGAAATTATGTTCAACTAAGCAAATCAAAAATTATTTTGCTCACTGCTGTTACTGTATCTCTTAGTCACGCAAAGTGCTGTATTACCATCTGACACAACGGAGAAAAAACAATGACTAACGTGAAACCAAACCGTACCGTGCGACGGGGAAGATTGTTCCCAGAAATTCAGTGGTCAGAAGAAAAAAAAGCCCATTGGCGCGCTGAAAGAGCGACATTTCGCAAGCGTTGCAAAGTAATTTTCGATCGCCTTAAACCAGAATTAATTGACACTCACTACAACTGGTACATGGCGGTTGAACCTGATAGCGGGGAATATTTTATCGACAAGGATGATATGGCGGCTACCAAAATGTGTCGCCACAAACACCCAAATGCTATCCCCTACCTTTTCCGCATCAACAATACAGGGGCGTGCGGCTCAATATGATTGAAGGAAGATTTGGTGATGAGGACGAGCTATTTTTTGAAGTTGAATTGATTGCTAATAACGGCTTAGAATTACCTGTTGATGCTCTGCTAGATACAGGTTTTTCGGGCTGGTTAGCAATGGACGAGCAAGATTTCGAGGGACTGGATTGGATTTATATTAGGCGACAAGAAATGCGGACAGCAAAGGGAGAATTTGATTTCGATCTTTATGCAGGGAAAGTACGCATAGATGAGCAAGAATTTGACATTCCCGTTCATGTGGGTGACGGAGTACCGGAAATTTTAATCGGCCGCCAGTGGCTAAAAACTCGGCGGTTAGTAGTTGATATATCTGCAGCTATTTTGACATTGGAAGCTAGTTAAAAGCAAAATGAATTTAAAAAGTTTTGACATAGTAATAGTAGGAGCAGGCCCAGCAGGCGGTCACTGCGCGAGAATCCTAGCCCAATCCGGCCACAAAGTCTTGCTGGCAGAGCAAAACGATAATTTTAATAAAAATGACTTTTCTAGCGCCGCCACGCCTCTAGAAACCCTCTCTAAATTCGATTTACCTGAATCCGTTATCGGCAGTTTTTGGCACAAACTTACTATTGAAACTAGCAAAGTCAGTCAAACTTGGGAGTCGCCCGAAAGCTTGGGAGTTGTTCTCAACTTTGCTAAATTTAGAGCTTTTTTGGCCAGCGAAGTTGAGCGATTTGGCGGTGAAGTTCGGCTTGGTTATCGCTACACCGGACATTCACAAAGCAAGGGCGAAACAACAGTCGAATTTAAACAGTTATCCGACGGTCAAATTTTAAAGGTTAGCACTAAAGTATTGGTTGATGCTACTGGCTTTGCTAGGGCGATTATGTACAAAAAAGAGAATGATAAGCCAGATTTTTTGTCGGGAACCGGAATCGAATATTTGATTGAAGTAGAGCCAGAAATTTACAAT
This sequence comes from Microcoleus sp. Pol8_D6, assembly GCF_036700965.1. Classification (NCBI taxonomy): domain Bacteria; kingdom Bacillati; phylum Cyanobacteriota; class Cyanophyceae; order Oscillatoriales; family Microcoleaceae; genus Microcoleus; species Microcoleus sp. Pol8_D6. Next base: position 1,386 of record NZ_JAUBPW010000089.1, read on the forward strand.
AAATACAGCGGCGATTTAATCTTATTTGTGGGCGATAAATGGATGCCTAAAGGTTATTCTTGGATATTTCCAATGGAACCAAACAGGCTGAAAGTTGGTGCTGCCCGCATTTTTTTAGAGCAGAAAACGCTGAGGCATTTGTCACCAATGAAAAAATATATTGATTTACTGATTAATGAATATCTAAAGTCTAAAAATTATAAAATTCTTGACAAACACGGTTCCATGCTGAAGTACAGTCGTGGTTTGAAGGATATTTATTGCAAGGATAATATAATTGCGATCGGCGATAGTGTTTCGACAGTAAATTTTTTGGGTGGCGAAGGGATTAGACACGGGATGGATGGTGCCCAAATCGCAGGGAAATATATTCAAAGGTATTTGGAGGGGAAAATCTCAGATTTTCGGGATTATGAGACGGAAATGCACCGCAAGTTTGATCAGAAATGGCATATTTCGGAAAGGTTGGCGGTGAGAAAGTATATCGATGATGTTAATGATGAGCTGACCGATAAAATAATTTATTATTTAAAGTATATGAAAACTGAAGATGTGATGGATATTTTATTTTATTATAAATTTGAGAAAATTTCCAGAGGGTTAGGCGGTTATTTGCAGAGAAAAATCAAGGAATTGATTAAGAAATTTTAATTGTAAGTTTCGTCCGGTGAGAGATGTTAGTTGAGGAAAAAATCTCGCTAATTGACGCACATTACTAAGCTAATTTTAAGGCATTTTCGGCGGTGACTTGAATGCGCGGCAGCGACAATAAAGAATCTTCAAAACTGCTCAAATTTAATGTATATGATACACCAAAAGTATATCCACTCGCTCCAATTAAATGCGCTACAATTGGATCGACATCGCCGTAAGGATAGGCAAAACATTTAACAGGTTTCTCTAATTCCCGTTCCAAGATAGCACGGGATTTGGCTGCCTCCCGCACAATTTCTGTCGGCGACAATGCAGTCAAAGGTTGATGAGTAGCAGACATAGAACCGAATTCAATCCCTGCATCCCGCAGTTGCAAAATTTCCGACCATCCCATTAACGGCACTTCTTCAAATTCGGCTTTTTCCCAACTATTTGTCTTTCCTATTGACTCCGCTACGAGAAAAACAGTTGCTGTAAAATCAAACCGTTTTAGCAGAGGCCAAGCATATTGGAAAAAGTCGAGATAGCCGCCGTCAAATGTCATCAATACAGCTTTACCGGGTAAAGGAGTTTTAGCCAGTTTCGCGCTTCGCCAATTTTCCCAACTCGCACTGTAATAACCCAGATTTTTTAGATTGTGTAACTGTTGTTCAAAAATTTGGGGAGTAACTGCGTCTAAACCGTCAGGATAAATGCGGCGGTAGGAGAGAATCGGGAGTTTTTGTGTAACGCTATGGTTGTCCAAAAATTGAGGTTTCACCGAGTGAGAAACTTCCCGATAAGAAGATTTTGAGCCAATGATTTCCGGTGCATAAAATACTTGCTTTGGAAACTCGTTTTCTTGGGGAATTTGCATTGTCGGTTCCCCAGCGATTGCTGCGGCTGACTCGATTTCCGGCAGCGCCGCCGCCGGGAGTGAGGCGCGACGGCTGACACTCGTCCCGATCGCACCCGATCGCCTGCCGAACATCACCGCATTTTGGGGGTAAATGCCCCCAGCACCCGGTGCATTCAACCATTCGGGCAAATTAGACCTTTGTTGAGCACAAGAGGCTAAGCGCGATCGTAGCCATTGCTTGCCGTTGAGTGGTTTTCCCAGCAAAGCTTCTCGCACGGCGGTGATGCACAACTCAAAACCCATATTTCGATTAATTGTCGATCGCACTTTTTGAGCCGAAACAAAATTATTTTCCACCGCAACAGTAACAATACCGACAGCAACGCCACCTACTTTTACCAGCACGTCTATTTCAGAAAGCTCAACTTTTATATTAGCAAATTCCTCGCTAATTTCTAAGATAATCAATTTTTTTTCTAGGGTAATTGTTGGAACTTCCTCAGCTATTTCAGGCTTGTAGAAATCCTCCAAATGCCAATGCGGACGCCCCCATAATTCTTGCATAAATAGCGTCCAATCATGTTTAGGGTGCAATGGTTCCAGCAAATTTTCCCACAATTTATTGCCTTTTTCGCAGCGATTGCGTTGAAAGAAGCGATCGAGAATTTGCCAAGCAAACTGGGCTGCAACCGCATCCGCCAAAACCGCAGCCGCCACCATGCCATCGCAAATCGGCAATTCAATAATACCGAGTTGAATTCCTTCTAGTTTGATCGTACAGCACAGGCGATCGCATAGTTGCCAAGCGTAAATATCCGAAATTGGTTCGGTCACTTCCACCGTAACTTTCCAGGTCATTTCATCCTTGACTCGCTGAATTTTATCTAAAATATATCTGATTTCATTGCGCGTGAAAATTTTATGATATTTGTGAACGTTACTACTTTTGACATCTCTCTCAATTCCTTTGTGCCAAGGTAGATTTAAACTGAGCTTCGCGGCTTTTTCTTGATAGTTAACGAGCATTGTGCCGTCATATTCAATGCCCATAAAATTACAAATTTTTCCTAGAAGTTGTGTTTTGTTATCTAAAAGCTCCTCATATTTAACTAATATATGATTGGATTTATTAATGTATTTGTGGCTAGTTAACATCGCGTGTTCCCAGCGATAGATACAGTGGTTTAAATCCCAACCAGCGCCCCACAATTCGTTAAAACTCCTAGTAGCATCATACATAGAAGCTATTGTATCCATACCGTTTCGCAAAATATGTATAAATTTCGCATCCGGCAAAAAGCGCTCTATGTCATCAATAAAATATATGTGTTCCGGCGTTTTTTCCAACCAAATGCTTTTTTTTTGTTCAGCAGCCAAACCATCCAAAACTCTCACAAACCAACTAGCTTTAGCTTCCACACTTTGGCTGTCATCAAAATCTTTCAAAAGTTCAGGACGTTTAATCTCATCCTTAAAAAAAGCTTCCATTCTACCTGGCAACTTTCCCGCAAACTGATCGTATAGCAAATAGTGAAAAAACTTAGATTCCGGAAAAGAAATAACTTCTGGATGAGCAGCTAATAAGCTTTGAAGAATTGTCGTGCCACTGCGAGGCGAGCCTAGGAGAAATATGCGTTTCATAACATTTTGCAATTATAATTAACTCTAGATTTTGAGGGTGATTGGGTTTCCTTCTCGGAACCCAACCTGCCAATTCTAACTCCAAGTAAAATCCTGTTTTAACAAATCAGAAAGTTCCTGATTGTAAGGTTGAAAATAATCTGTCAGTTGTTGTTCGATTGCTGCTGGTATTTTGCTGTACTCCTCGATCGTATTAATCTCATATTGTTTACTTACGATCGCACTAATATCCAAGAAATCTAACACTTCCGAAAAAACTTTATCGGTATTTGCCTCAAAATCTTCGCTTTTGAGAATTAGCAACTGTTCCCTCGGAAAATAATCAAGCCAATTCCTGATTTGTTCAACATAAATTCCTCGCGACAAATACGAATAATGTTGGTGGTTGAAACTGTAATAACTTTGATCGGTTTTAATTTTTTCAATTTCACCTTTTAGGCGATCGGGCTCGGAAGCGATCGCCTTTTCAAAATCCAGCTTTTCGCAGCCGATCGCGACTTCTAGATGATAGTGCAGCCAAGCTCGTTTAACCGGGTTTCGCAGCATTACAATCAGCTTAACATCCGGGAAACACTTGTAAACCCGCTCGGCCACCAACGGATGATAAATATAGTAAGGAGTCATTTCCCACAGCACCACCTTCTCATCCGCCACACTGCGCGTCAACTGCTTGCTGTACCAATCAACACCCCGCTCAAAATTCAAATCAAAAAAGTGAATGTTGCGGGAACCATCTTTGATAATTTGCAAGTGATTTGCGAGATAGCCGGATAGAGGTTCTGTGCCGCACTTTTGAGCGCCAATAATTAAAAAGTCTGGTTCCTGCTTATTTTTCAACTGAGTCGAAATCTTGGCATAGGCGGGATTATCCTTATTCAATGCGTGAACTTTCTCGGCTGGTTCTGGTAAATCCGTAACCTGCATTTTGCCATCAAATTCCCAGTGGTAGGGCGGACAAAGAATCGTTTTTTGGCTTACAGTCGATCGCACGTACAGCGGATAAAGGTGCCAATGATAATCGTAGGCGTAAGCCAAACTCTTCTCGTAAACCCCAGCATTCACGTAATACTGACCATTGCCTAAATCCAACCTGTCTACGTGCAGGCGGATTGTGCCTTTACCTTCCGCCAGCGGCAGCAATCTGCCCATTTGATTAGTATTAGTCTCAAAACAACTTTGACCGTCTTCCCGGCTAATTGTCACGCCAAAAATAGCAGCCGAAATAGGCTTCGGTACAGAATAATGAATTTCCACAGTAATAGGATCGCCACTGTTTATCTCATCATCCGGCAACACTTTAACATCCGTAATTTCTACTTCCAAAGAACCGAAGCGATTGTCATTGACTCGCAGTTGCGAACCCATACTCGTCACTTCAGGAGGACGCATGGGAGTGCGTTGTTCGGTTGCTGGGCGCATTTCCGACAAATACTGACCGACTACCACTTCCGGTTCCCCGTAAGCCACGATTTCACCTGATTTCAGCCACAAAGCCCGATCGCACAATTTATGAATTTGCGCCGCGTTGTGAGAAATCAAAACAATCGCACATCCTTGATTCTTAAACTCCGTGATTCTGTTCAAACATTTAGTTTGAAAAGCCACATCACCAACCGACAAATGTTCATCAACTAACAGCACTTCTGGATCGGTGTGCACCGCCACCGAAAAAGCCAGCCGCATTTGCATCCCGGTACTGTAAGTCCGCAGCGGACTATCAATAAATTGTTGCAATTCCGCAAATTCAACAATATCATCAAACCTGCGGGCCACTTCCCGACGAGTCAAACCAGCCACCACCGCACCCACAAACACATTTTCTCTGCCCGTTAAATCCCAGTGAAAACCCGCACCCAAATCCAACAAACCGCCAATTCTACCATTAACTTCAATAGTTCCTTCTTGAGCATGACCGATACCACCAACAAGTTGCAGCAGCGTCGATTTTCCCGCGCCATTCTTGCCGAGAATCCCCAGCATTTCTCCGGGAGAAACGGTGAAATTGATATCCCGCAGTGCCCAAAAACGCGCCTGCGGTTTCATCTGCCGAAAACCCGCCAAAGCGGCCTGCATAATCGTATAAGGTCGATCGGCAGAGTAGCGGTTGAAACGTTTCCCCAAACCCTTGACAACAATAGCGTGACGCATTTACAATTCCTCCACAAAAGTATTGCTTTGCCGTCTAAAAATTCCCAGTCCGATCGGCAAAAGAGCAGCCACAACCAAGCTAACAATTAACAGCGCCAGCCAATCCGGCTGCGTACCTTTGAGCAGAATGGCGCGGTAAGCTCCAAGCAGTGGTACCATAGGATTTAACTGATAAAAAGGCTGAAATTCTTTCGGGACACTGTTTAGGTCGTAGAAAATCGGAGTCAGGTAAAACAGCATCTGCAAAACTACGCCCAAAGTGTGCTGAGTATCGCGAAAAGTGACATTCAAAGCGGCGAGGGGATAAGCCAAACTGACTGTCAAAATAAACTGAATAACCATCAGCAGTGGCAACACAAACAGCACTGCACTCGGCTGAACGCCATCAATTGCCAGAAAGATAATTAACACCGGCAAAGCTAACAGAAAGTGAATTAGCCCAGTCATAGTAGTGACTACCGGCAAAATTGCCGTGGGAAAATTCGGCTGTCTGATTAGCGCTTTATTGTTGGTAATTAATCCCGTTGCTTGAAATAATGCGGTTTGAGACCAACTCCAGATTAACAAACCGCTGAAAGCAAAGGAAGAAAATTGCGGAACGTTAATCGGTACAACAGAGCGAAATACAAAGGAAAATACAGCTAACTGCAACAGCGGATTGATTAAAGTCCAAGCAATCCCCAAAGCCGATCGCTTGTAAAGTAATTTCATATCGCGATCGACCAACACCCGCAGCAAATCGAAGAAATGAGCGATTTTGCGCCTGTAAATCAGCTTTGGAACACTTCTCATCGCAGACCTCCGGCAACTTCCTGCGGTTCAGACTGTAGTTGCTCTTCCGGCTCAATCTCAGCTAACTGCTGCGCCTGCAACTGCGCTTTTCTGTAAGCAAAAGGACTGTCGAGAGCTCCCAGCAACTCGCTGACTACCAACTTGCGCGGCAGCAAACCCGGAGATCCCAAGCGGCGCACCAGCCACCAACCAAGCCACTGAAACATAGCAAATTTCCAAATTTCCCAGCGCGGCACAGTGCGGTTGCGATAGCACGTGAGTACATAAGCCCCAAAACCGCGCCCGTTATCCTGCAACTGCCGGCTCAAAGCCTCGGCACTGCGTCGGTGCAAGTGCCACACAAAAGCTCTCGGCTCATAAAAAGTCGAGTATCCATTCGCCAAAATCCGATGAAACATCTCAATATCCCCACCACCGCGAGTCGCAGTCCCCACATCTAGAGCAACGTCAAAATTGCCCACAGCCTCGAAAACTTGCCGCCGGAAAGCCATATTCGCCCCCACGCCGTATTTGCTCGCCCACAGCAACTCCCGCACAGAAAGCTTGCTACCGTTGGTTTTGTGGCGGTCTAGGTGTTGCAGCATTCCGCCATATATCAGTTCAAATTGCTGTTGCGGCAAGGTTTCCAGTTCGGCAGCAGCCACTAAACCGCTCACAGCCATAATTTCTGGGTCAGCAAACGCCGAAGCAATACCCCGCAGCCAGCCGCGATCTGGCCGCACGTCGTCGTCAGTAAAAGCAATAATCTCATGCCGCGCTTCCGCGATCCCGCGATTGCGCGCCCAGTCCAATCCTGGCCGTTCTTCCTTGACGTAGCGTACCGGCAAACGCGCGACTAATTCAGCGGTGCTGCTGGTTGCAGGAGCGTTGTCTATAACGATAATTTCGCGGTGCGGATAGTCTAGGGCGAGCAGAGCTTCCAGAGCGCCTTTGAGCAAATCTGTACGATCGCGCGTGCAGATGACAACGCTAATTGACGGCAGATCGCGATCCGGCACTGCTTCAGAAACCGCGCCGAATTGCTCTCCTAAAGTCGATCGCACCAACTCTTTTCCTAACTGATCCACAATTGTTTGTCGCACTCGCTCAGCGGAAATTGTTTGTTCCCAGGGATTGTTACTAACATAAGCCCAGCCCAGAGGCCGTCCCCGGTATCGAACTAAAATGCGAACTCCTTCGTATTGTTCGAGTTGCCTAATCGGATTAATCTGTTCAGCAAACTCAATCTCCATCACTTTTATTGCCATAACTTGCTCCTGAAAATTTTGCAGCGGGCCCTAGATAGAAAAGTTTTGACTTGGGACTTTTAAGTTTGGGGTTGCAACTTTCCAATTTCCCAACTTTTGAGGTTTGAGTTTTTGGTTTAACTTCCCCGCATTCAGTAGATATGCACGAAAAAAAATATCTTCTAGGGAATAGTTTAGCTAAGCATAACGAGATATAAACGAGAAGATGAAGGCACTCACCTGCCCGAATCATGTAATCTTTATTTGCACCTATTTACTTAGCTATTAATTGCTAACTCGTAAGTTTCAAAAGCAACTACAGGTTTTTCTTCAAGCGTTTCAGCACTGTGGGGCAAACCGTTAACCGCGATCGCCCCAGCCAGCGGTTGAGCAAAGTGAAGCGCTAGAATCGATCGCAAGTGAGCGCCCCGCAGCGGTTCCGCCCCCGCTTGCGGAAAAATATGGCCGATTGCCAGTTGGTCGTAATACAGGTAAACCCCAGCCGGTCGTTCCGCGTCCAGCAGACTTTCTGCCGCTTCCCAACCTTGCTGCAAATCAATGTTAATTTCATGTCCGCCCAAATCAGCACGAGCCGGGCCCCCTTGCATAAAACTAGAAATAGCAGAGCGACTTTTTAGCTCATCAATCACACCCCGCAAATACCAATAACCGCGCAATTTTGCCCGCAACCACCGCCAAGTTTCCCGCATCCCCAAGCTTTCGAGCAAATCCAGAGATTTCCTGCCTCCCACAGCCAGCCAATCCATAACCGCCGGCCATAAAAACGTGAGCGCCACCACAATCTTGTCTACCAAAAAATAAGGAGTTTCGTAGTCTTTTATGTGCAGCGTCGGTCTGAGTTCCGGGTGTCGGCGGCCGATCAAAACATCCGATCGCCCTTCCTGACGAGAGCGGCGGAAAGAGCGATCGAGATTGTTAGTTTCGTGTTCGTAATGATAGCCCACAGCATCCTGCGCTAAAGCAAAAGGTACATCAGCTTTCAGCAAACGCAGCCCAAACTCGTAATCTTCCCCGCCGCAGTTCCCGAAAGCCGAATCAAAGCCTTCGACCCGAGCAAACAGTTCTGCATCCAAAGAAAGGTTGCCGCTGAGCAAATCTTGATAAGTAAATCGGTGATCAGGTTGGCTCATCTGATAAAACTTCTCTTCCCACCACGAGCGCACTTCCACGTCAAAAAACCTAGTTCCTCCGTGCAACTTAGGCGGATAGGGCCCCATGACAGTCGCTCCCGGACGCTCTCGGTGAACCCGCGCGTGGCTTTCCACCAAAGGAGGCAGCGCTTCGATGTCGTCGTCGAGAAACAGCAGCAATTGCCCGCTAGCCGAAGCTGCTCCTGTATTGCGGGCGATGGCAGCGCTCCGGCAATTTACCTCGATCACCTGCAGTTTAAACTGAGCTTTGTAGTCTTGTAGCATTGCCAAAGTATCGTCAATGCAGCTATCTGCCACTACAATAACTTCGAGCAGGTCGATCGGATAAGTCTGCGAGTGCAAAGCATCAAGAGCGCGCCGCAGCGAAGAACTTCGATTGTGGCTCGGAATAATTATGCTAATTGTTGGATTTTCCCTATTCATATTAGAGTGGTATTTGGTAATTAGTAATTGTTATTTGGTATTGGGAAATTAATATTTGGTATTTGGTATTTGGGGATTTATAAGTAGTGATTAAAATTTCCAACACTCTTACTTCTTCCCTGTACCCTCAATATCCATCTGTTAAATCCCTTAAATCCATTACACCATCCGTTGCCGGACTTCCCTGTTCCTCCTGACTAATGACTAATGACTAATCCCAACAGCTCAGACCTTAGTTTCATTTCCCAGATTCATTTGTGAGTAAATCTAAAATCTAAAATCTAAAATCTAAAATCGATTAACTTCCCCTTTAACTTCCTGCAACCGCTTGCGAGAATAAAAATAAGCCCTCGGCCCGCTAATGCACCCCCGCATTTGAGCCAAAAGTAAATCACTAGGAATACAGCCCGGTTGCTTTCGCAAAGAAGCAAATAATTCAGGAATTTGCTTGTAATACAGCCATGCCCAAGCTAATAGAGGCACACTAAATTCTTTGTTAATTACAAACAGCCGCGTCCAGAAAGCATAGACTCCGATTCCGTAGCATCGCAGCAAGTTGCGTAGTTCTTCCCAAGTGCGTCGGTGGCGGTGCCAACTCAAAGCCCTCGGTTCGTAGACGATGCGGTAGCCCGATCGCAAAATGCGGGAAAACAGTTCGCTGTCTGAACCGCACTTAGCGGGCGTTCCCACGCCCAAAGCTTCGTCAAACAGGCCAATGTAGTCGATCAAACTTTTTCGCAAAGCCATACTTGCCGAAACCCCCACTGGAGCTATAATCAGCGGATTGCAGTACGCCCCGTCAACAACTCGGCGCTCGTAGCCCCGCCCGTGGGGGCTGTAGTGCTCAAACCATTCTTGCGCTTCGGTTTCCAGTTCCAATGGCATCACCAGCCCCGTGACGCACATCACTCGCGGATCGCTAAAATTCCACAAGAGCGATCGCAGCCAGTTCGGATCGGGGGCAGCATCGTCATCTGTAAAGGCTACGAATTCGTGTTTAGCTTCGCGTAAAGCTCGGTTGCGGGCAGCGCTCTCGCCCGCTACATCTTCGCGGACATAGCGGATTTTCGGGTAATTTTTGACCAATTCACTGCTGGCCTCGGTGGCGGGACAATTGTCAATTACCAGGTATTCCTGACCATCATCTGGCATCAGCATCAGCGCATCTAGACAGCGCCGCAAATCTTCCGGGCGATCGCGCGTGCAAACTGCTACTGTGGCGAGCGGCAATGCCTCCACAGGCCCCCGCTCATCCCATTTTAGAGTGTCGTAGAGCCAGTTTTTCCACAAGTTGTCACCAGCAGCATTCATCAGTGCTTCCCGTAATTCGTCACCGCCAAGACGGCCTCCGACTACGGGCAAAAGAGCTTGACCGATCGGTTTTCCGTGCAGTCGAATTAAAATCAAGGCTTTGCTGTAACGCTCCTCAACCGTAATTTCTGGCGGGAGTTTGGAGATTTCCAGGTCAAGAATAGCTGTTGCCATTTTAGAGTTTAGATTTTAGATTGCGAAAAAATCCTAGATACTCCCTATATTACCGGATGTATTTTATCAGAAATTGTTTTAGGGGATAGCAACTTCTCAATGCCATACTTGCCGATTGCCGATCGCGAATCAAAGATAAAGCCTCATTGTTTTTATTGCTTTTATTTATTTTTACTTTCAATGACCCGCTGATGTCAAGTTTTTTCCCCACACAACTTTTACCACCGGCAACGATCCCTCGTCGAGGCTTGTGTCAATTGCAGGTGTTATTGGCAGCCGACCGCCACCAAGCCTCGCCATTAATGCCACCTCTAAAAACCAGATTTTTTGACAAAACCCGGTTTGTGCGATCGCTCCTCATTTCAGCTTTAATTGCGATCGGGTACTATTCAAGGGCAATATACCAAACCATTAAGCACTCTGGCAATTCCAACTTTCGCAAGTACGTAGTTCTATAGCAATCCCAAGCCAGTTGTGAGAATAGAGACCGAGCCCATGAAATACTCTTTTTTGACAATCAAGCCCAATGCTAAGTATAACGGCACAAAAAACCATAATATCTTGTAGGGTCTTGTAGGAGCCTGTTGAGCTAAGAATCACTCCTATACAACCCACTTTATGAGTGATCTCACCCGCGCGACCCACATTTTCGCGATTGCCCAAATCAGCACGCGCCAAGCCTCCGTGCATAAAACTAAAAATTTCCGATCTAGTTTTGAGTTCATCAATCACACCCCGCAAATACCAATAACCGCGCAATTTTGCCCGCAACCACCGCCAAGTTTCCCGCATCCCCAAGCTTTCGAGCAAATCCAGAGATTTCCTGACTCCCACAGCCAGCCAATCCATAACCGCCGGCCATAAAAACGCGATCGCCACCACAATCTTGTCTACCAAAAAATCACGAGTTTCGTAGTCTTTTATGTGCAGCGTCGGTCTAAGTTCCGGGTGTCGGCGGCCGATCAAAACATCCGACGGCCCTTCCTGACGAGAGCGGCGGAAAGAGCGATCGAAATTGTTAGTTTCGTGTTCGTAATGATAGCCAACAGCATCCCCCGCTAAAGCAATGAGATGCTACCCCTACCGCAGACGAATAGTTATATAGCAATCCTAAATGATTTGCGTAATTATTGTAGGGGCAATCCCACGCCCGGTTGCCCCGATAAATAGGGGGTAGGCACTCTTAGCACTACCCCTACAAATTTATCTGAATGATTTAGGATTGCTATAGCAACCCTAAATCATTTGTGAATTTCTTACGGACTCCCACCGGATTCGGGGAGGGTTGGGGTGGGGCAAAAAAATTACGACTCATTTAAAATTGCTATAACTACCCATTCTATCAAGAATAATCCCTAATTTCTATCGGTTCGGTAACAGTTGAATCAACTATTAAACGAAATTTGAATAAGGGTGAAAATATCGATCGTGGAATGTGGAGGGTGTTTCCTCTATCCATTGTCTGCGCTGTGCTTGTCTCAATGGTCAACTTTCCACTAGATGTATTTGCTTTCACTGAGAGGCACGCTTGGTATTTGGTATTTGGTATTTGGTAATTTATAAGTGGTGATTAAAATTTCCAACACTCTTACTTCTTCCCTGTACCCTCAATATCCATCTGTTAAATCCCTTAAATCCATTACACCATCCGTTGCCGAACTTCCATGTTCCTCCCGACTAATGACTAATCACTAATGACTAATCCAAAAAGCTTAGACCTTAGTTTAATTTACCCGATTCATCTGTGGAGTAAATCTAAAATCTAAAATCTAAAATCTAAAATCTAAAATCTAAAATCGATTGACTTCCCCTTTAACTTCCCGCAACCGCTTGCGAGAATAAAAATAAGCCATCGGCCCCCTAAGGCACCCCCGCAGTTGAGCCAAAAGTAAATCACTAGGAATACAACCCGGTTGCTTTCGCCAAGAAGCAATTAATTCAGGAATTTGCTTATACCGCAGCCATCCCCAAGCTAATAGAGGCACACTGAATTCTCTGTTGATTATAAACAGCCGCGTCCAGAAAGCATAGACTCCGATGCCGTAGCCTTGGAGCGTTTTTCGCAATTCTTCCCAAGTGCGCCGATGGCGATGCCAGCTCAATGCTCTCGGCTCGTAGACAATGCAGTAGCCCGCGCGCAAAATGCGGGCAAAAAGTTCACAGTCTTCGCCGCCCACCGTGGGTGTTCCCGCCCCCAAAGCTTCGTCAAACAGGCCAATGTAGTCGATCGAACTTTTCCGCACAGCCATACTCGCCGAAACTCCCACAAGATGCACAATCAGAGGATTGCAGTGCGCCCCATCAACAACTCGGCGCTCAAATCCCCGCCCGTGGGGGCTGTAGCACTCAAACCATTCTTGCGCTTCGGTTTCCAGTTCCAATGGCATCACCAGCCCTGTGACGCACATCACTCGCGGATCGTTAAAATTCCACAAGAGCGATCGCAGCCAGTTCGGATCGGGCGCAGCATCGTCATCTGTAAAGGCTACGAATTCATGTTTAGCTTCGCATAAAGCTCGGTTACGGGCAGCGCTGGAGCCTGCTAAGTCTTCGCGCACATAGCGGACTTGTGGGTAATTTTTGACCAGTTCCTTGGTAGCGTCCGTGCTCGGACAATTGTCAATTACTAAGTATTCCTGACCATCATCTGGCAGCAGCATCAGCGCGTCTAGACAGCGCCGCAAATCTTCCGGTCGATCGCGCGTGCAAACCGCTACTGTGGCGATCGGCAATGCCTCCACCGACCCCCGCTCATCCCATTCTAGAGTGTCGTAGAGCAAGTTTTTCCACAAGTTGTCACCAGCACAATTCCTCAGTGTTTTCCGTAATTCGTCACCGCCAATACGGCCTCCGACTACGTGAAAAAGAGCTTGGCCGATCGGTTTTCCGTGGAGTCGAATTAAAATCAAGGCTTTGCTGTAACGCTCCTCAACCGTAATTTCTGGCGGGAGTTTGGAGATTTCCAGCTCAAGAATAGCTGTTGCCATTTTAGATTTTAGATTTTAGATTTTAGATTGGGAAAAAATCCTAGATACTCCGTATATTACCGGATGTATTTTAGCCGAAATTGTTTTAGGGGATAGCAACTTCTCAATGCCCTACTTGCCGATCGCCGATCGCGAATCAAACATAAAGCCTCATTTTGTTATGGCTATTATTTATTTTAACTTTCGATGACCCGCTGATGTCAAGTTTTTTTCCTACAAAATATTTTTTATGGAAAACCTTCGCACCTCGATGCACGTGTTAATTGCAGGCGTTATTGGCGGTCGGCTTCCTCCCCAGTCTCCCCATGAATACCACATCTAAAAACCAGATTTTTTGATCAAACCGGGTTTGTGCGATCGCTCCTCATTTCAGATTTAATTGCGCTCTGATAATATTCAAGGGCAACATACCAAACAATTAAACACTCTCGCCCTTCAAACTTTCGCGATTAAGCCGCGCACGGATTAGGTGAAAAACACTCCCAAACTCAACCCTAAATCAGACCTAGCAATGATAAAAAAACAGGAGATTACAGGCTAGTTGGAGACTCATCGAGATGAGATTACTTCTGGCAAGTTAGTGGTATTTTTACAGGATGAATATCATCTATTGTCTGGGGATTTATGTGGCTATGTTTGAGGTTCAACAAAAAAACCCATCGTTTTGCCCCCTAGTCAATGAGCGGAGTCAACAAACCTATTATGGGGGAGTCAGTCGATTTGAGATTTGAGACTTCGGCGAGCAATCAGCCGAGCCGTCTCGCCGCGCTCAGGCGTTTGGCGAGCACTCAGCCCAGTCGAGTTGAGTCGAACGATTTGAGATTTACTTCACAGATGAATCTGGAGTTTGAACAAGAGTCTAAAACTTTAGGCGGCAGGCGATGCCTGTCGGAAACTTATATCCGTTTTTGGGTGGGGTCAAAAAGCCATTGACACTCTCTCCTCGATAGCCACAAGGTTTGCTTAGAAGCATGTATCAAATTTTTACAAAGAAACCCAGCAAACTCATAAAGTCTCTCTCTGCCCTGACAAAAGCAGTTAGCTAGCATGATGCTGGTTCTCCGTTTTTCAGATTGGACTATACACGACCCTCAAAACCCTAAAAATGAAGAATTGTAAAGTTTTATCAAGATGTTTGGTCATCTGAATTAAAATCTTCTCATAAAAAAGATTACCTTTTAGCAGGCGCAAATTGTGGAAAAAGGTTTAAAACTCAGAATATGAGATCGAGCTCGCTGCTCTTACATGGTGCAATAAAATGTAACTTTTGATGCAAGAACCAGTAGCCTGAACTTTGTCCAAGGCCGAATGCCCGTCCGGCCAATGCCTTCGGAAAATCGCTTTGTGGGCGCTGCATCAAATCTTAAGTGCAATTACTTTCCTTGCACGAGAGCCGGAGCCTTCGAGCAAACATTTAACTCCAGGGCTTACGCACCACAACTTTAGATAAACCGGGTTTTTTTACCGGGAGCGAGGGCGGCAACAAACTGTTTTCGTCCATCAAATCCGGTTTCTGCGTCCGATACTGAACTTGATCGAATGAATGCAGTCGCAACCAATGTTTAAATGTGGCGATACTGCAAGTTGCGTGCAAAGCAGGGAGCTAACCGCAGTGATGGATCTCGATTGTTTACCTTACGGCGCAGGCCACGCACAGGAAGGGGTCTGTCTGCTAGTGCGAATGGGGCCGCACCGCATTTTACTCGACTGCGGTGTAGAGGATATTGCACCGCTGTCAGCGACACAAAATCGATCGCTGCCAGCCGATTTTGTGGTGTGTACCCACGCCCACTCTGATCATGCCAGAGGTTTGCTAGCACTCCATCAATCTTTCCCCCACTTGCCAATTTATGCCAGCGAAGTGACAGCGCGACTGCTACCGCTCAACTGGCCACAACTGGCTCAGCAGCCAGAGTCACGGTTCTGTCATGGACTGCCCTGGCAGTCGCCGCTCGAAGTGCGCCCAGGACTGAGCGTGCAGTTGTTCCCGTCGGGCCATTTGCCCGGAGCGGCGACTGTGCTGCTGACTTATGCAGCCCCGCACCGCACCTACACCGTGGTTTACACCGGCGACTTTTTCCTGTCCAATTCTCGTTTGGTGGAAGGTTTGCCCCTGGGAGAACTCAGGGGCATGAAGCCGGATGTATTAATTTTGGAAGGCAGTTACGGCACGGCGCGCCACCCTCACCGCCGACAACTAGAAAATCAGTTAGCCGATCGCATCCACCGCGCCATCGCCGACGGGTACTCGGTACTGCTGCCCTCGCCGGCCCTTGGTTTGGGCCAAGAAATGCTGATGCTGCTCCGCAGTCACCACTACTTTACTGGCCGCGACTTAGATATATGGGTGGACGGCACTGTCGCCGACGGGTGCGATGCTTATCTGGAACTGTTACCCCAATTTCCCACCGCCGTCCAAAATTTTGCTCTGCACCAACCTTTGTTTTGGGACGAAAGGGTGAAACCCCGCGTCCGCCGGCTGTCTGCCGAACAACGCCCTGGATTGGGAGCCACGCCCTGTATTGTGATTACTGACCAAATAGCTGATTTGGGTTTGTATGTTGCCGATGGCACACATCCTTGGATTTTGCTCGCCCCTCAAAAACCAGGATATCCCGTCAGCGACTGGCTGGGCAACAGGCCCCAATTTGGAGTCACAAGTGTCGAAACTTATCTGCTAGCCGAACACTGCGACGGGCCGGGGACTACCCAACTCATCCACAATTTGCGTCCCCAGCACGTAATTTTGATCCACGGTTCCCCTGCATATTTGGCTGACTTGGCTAACTTGGACGAGCTGCGAAACCGGTACCAGTTGCACACTCCGGCGGCCGGAACACTTGTCGAACTGCCGATCGGGGAAATGTTTTTGCAGCCCGCTATCCCAGAAACCAACTATGAGGGAGAACTCAGCGAATTGGGGACAGAGGTAGCAATTAGCTTGCCGAGTCCGATTACAGCCGATCCTCGGTGGGCCAATTTTGCCGATACCGGTTTGGTAGAAGCGCGCTGGCAAGGCGAAGAACTGGTACTGCGCGGCATCTCCCAGCGGGAACTGCTTTTTCAAGGCAGCGCCGTTCAGGCAAACCTCGAATGCTGCGGCAATTGTCAGCACTACCGCAGCCAGCGCTGTTGGAACCAGTCCAGTGCTTTGTTTGGCTTTAAAGTTACCCCCGACGGTTACTGTCCCGTGTTTAAAGCGATACCGGAGTCGGAACTTTTCCTAGATGGCGAAACAGACGGCGAATAACCTCTCGGACACCTACAAACTAGCCTGCAGGCCCAGAAAACAAAAAAACAGTCATAGACGCAACCAGACAAAAAACCCTGTTTCAGCAGGGATCGGGTGTCGCGCATTGAATTTTTAAACTACTGTGTATTTACGCTGTTGTCTCGTGGGTAGGAGATTCCGCCATCAAGCTTAAATTTAAAGGCAAAATAGCTTATGTGGTCACAACCCAGAATATGTTTGGCCTAAACCGGGTTTTTTGCATAATTTCTCCACAAAAAAGGGAGAAAAGTCGTTTTCTTTTCCCCCAAGTTTTCCTTGTGCCTCAAGCGCGAGCTCAAAACTATTCCAAATTCGAGTCCGGGTAGTGATTGCGAATTTGTTCGGCTTCGGGACAATCGTCAGAAACTAGGGGTTCGCAGTTAGTTCGGGATACCGAAGCCAACTTCTGGGATACAGCTCCAATACTTTCAAGACGCACCATTTCTTCCCAGGAGCTGATTTCGTCTTCTTCGTCGGTTTCGTAGCGCAGCGTGACTAGATCCCCTTCAATATCTAGGATACGAGCGCGCTCTATCCAACGTTGCTGATCTCGAAGAAAAATAGAAACCTCACGACCATCACAACAGAGTTGATAGATTTTGCGCTGTAGCATTTGTCAGTTCTCCTGCGCAGTGTAACTTGCTTAAAATATGGTCTGTTTACCGTAACGTACTTTGGGTTTTACATCGGAAGGCACAGCCGTATGGACTGGCCAGTTTCACGTTTTCCGCAACTTTTGTACCGATGGGAGTTACCAAATTCGATTTTACCACCAAATCTATCTAGTACGCCATTTATCCAATTACAGGTTTTGCAGTCAGTGGCATCCCTCGTGAGAGGCATTTGCCAGCATAGATCGAAGCATTAGGAATTGACGACGGCAGGCGATTAACAGCGACAATAAAAACAGACTCTGCCTCATAAATCTCGCTCTCTTTGGCCTCAAGTCGCCCAGAAACCTCTGGTTTCGACGTTTGTTCGATCGTCCAGTAACGCAGTCAAGGCTCAATCTCAAATCTCAAATCTCGAAGCGAAAGCTCTAAAGCGACACTCAAACAGCGACAATAAAAACAGGCTCTGCCTCATAAATCTCCCTCTTTTCTACCTCAACTCCCCCAGAAACCTTTTGTTTCGACTTTTGTTCTGGTTCCGAGTACCCTCTGTGAACTCAATCTAAAATCTAAAATCTAAAATCTAAAATCTAAAATCGATTGACCGGAGTGTGATAAAAATCACTGACAGCAGGCAGCCCCTAAATGTAGAAAATGGTGGCGGCCAACAACTAGCTTCAAAACGGGCAGCGGAACCTGTGGCGGTTAAGCTAAAAGAATTGCGGTTCCGTTCAAAACAAATTGGAGTCATTGCTCGTGCGTATTAAGGAGGCTAATTGATGGTGTACGCAGAAAATTGGTCGCAGCCGTCTATCTTGGAGCTAGCGCGATCGGGCAACTTTCAAGCCCTGAATTACTGGATTGACAGCTTGCTGCGCCCAGAAGGGATTTATGCCCGCGTTGAACAGGCTCAGGCCGGCTGCGTCCAAATCCTCGTAGAATTCCAGCGCGAATTTGCGCCAGATACTACATTACTCGGGAGCACTCTCCGGGAAGGCTTAGTCAAATTTATTTGCCACCAACTCTGGAGACTCAACTCGCCAGCAGTAGAAGGAGTGCGAATTCACGCGCGCTTGGCTGGGGATGCAGACATTCTCTGGAAACAGTCAGTGCGAATTGTCACTCCGGCCAACCGCCAGCGTCGGCGTTACCGTTCCCTACCAGTCGTCGATTGGGTTAAATTTAAAACGTATCGTTCTCTGCTGCTAGTGGGATCGGCACTTGCCTCTTTTATTTTAGGGTGTTGGGTCAGCTACCACGAAGCTCTGACCCTGCAGTTAGTATCTCCAGTATCCGGCTACCAGCAAGCTGCTGTAATTTCGGGGCCGCCTCCAAAACGTGCGGATACGGTGCAAGCGGCATTAGAAGTGGTACCAGTAGTACAGCAAAAGCAAGTTGCTAATCCTTACGACCCAACAGTAACGCTGATGTTCGGAGGAAATGTGAATCTATCGGATGCGCTCGGAGCATCTGCTGCCAACGATCACCAATGGGCTTTCGCCAATATGGACGAGTACCGGCAAGCAGATGTGGCGATGGTTAACCTAGAAAACTCCCTGACTCGCTCTACATTGGGCTCTGGCAAAAAACAATTAAATTTTAAAGCCGATCCAGAATCGGTGAAAGTATTAACAGCCGGAGGAGTGGATATTGTCAATCTGGCAAATAGCCGCGCTATGGATTACGAGGAACCGGGGCTGGTGGAGACGATGAATACTCTAGATAATAGTGGGATTCAACACCTGGGAGCCGGCAGAGATATTAAAGAAGCGAGGCGTCCAGATATTATTGAAGTTAAGGGTCAGCGGATTGCCTACCTCGGTTATTACGATGCCGAGCTTAACGTCGCTGACCAAGGGAAAGCGGGCACTAACCCCCGCCGTAACAATCGCGTGGCCGAGGATATTAAAGCTCTTAGGGGTCAGGTAGACTGGATTATTGTGAATTACCACTGGGGAGTCGAATTGGCAGATTATCCGGGGGACTGGCAGATTGATTTGGCTCGGTTCACGATCGACCAAGGAGCTGATTTGGTAGTGGGACACCACCCCCAGGTATTGCAAGGTGCAGAACTTTACAAGGGCCGCCCGATAGTTTACTCGCTGGGTAATTTTATATTCGGCGGGAATGCTCGCAGGGATTACGATACCGCAGTCCTGAAAGTATCGCTCAAAGACAGGAATATGAAGGTAGAGTTTCTGCCTGTGGAGGTGAAAAAGTTGCAGCCGAAGGTGTTGAAGGGAGCAGCAGCCGATCGTATCCTCAAACGTGTCGAGCAAATTTCTAGTATTTTCGATCGACCGATGCAATCTTCTGTAGTTCTCGATGCCCTAGTCCAGCCAGGAGCAGCATCAAAAACTCCAAATTCTCCATTGCCAGGAGCAGCCAAGAGCGGTACATACCAGCCCGGGCGAGGTTCCGGGGGAACCTCCGGTGAAAGCACTCAGCAAGGGCCCGGACAACCCAAACCTACTTTGATTTTGCCGGCTTTGCCGGCTGCGCCCCAACAGCCGGACAACTCCTCATTTTTCCCGAACGGGACAGGGCCTGCAATTGAGTCAAACTCCCCTCCGAATCAAAATTTGCCGCCGCGCATCTACCCCACTCAACCTCAAAATCCCAGCCGGGAACCAGAGCCGTTTACAAAAGAGCCATTCATCAAAGAACCGTTTATTTCGCCCCCATCTCCTAGTCAAGGAGCAGTGCCGAGTCCCCAAAGCTATCTTCCCCCCACTCGGGCTGTATCTTTTGAAGTTGCACTCAAACAGCAGCCGGCCTCGGCGATCGTTCCAGCTAACAGCAGCAACCGCTCCAAGCACCGGATCGCCCTGCCTCCTATAGCTAGGAGCATTGGTTAGCCGGTGGGGGCCGGAGCGAGGATGCAGGGGGAGGATAGGGGCGGTAATGGGTGAACATCAAGATAATAGCGACCAATTATTAACGATCGATTTACTGACAACCAATGATCAATGACCTACTACCGATGACAAATGTGTTTGCGATCGCGCTCAAGCAAAAGCAGTACAAAACCTATATCCTCTCCGACGAAACGGCTAACTCTACTTTAGAAGTTGTGCCGGAACGGGGCGGTATTGCCACTAGCTGGCTGGTTGAAGGCAAAGAAATCTTCTATTTGGACGCGGAACGGTTCGCCAATCCCGATCTGACTGTACGCGGCGGGATTCCCATCCTATTTCCCATCTGCAGCAATCTCCCCGACAATACTTACACCCACAAGGGAGTCGAGCGTAAGCTCAAACAGCACGGCTTTGCTCGAGACTTGCCTTGGACAATAGGTGAACAAGTTACGGAGGGTTGCGCCGCTCTTACGCTGATTCTCGATAGCTGCGACAAGACGCTGGCTGTTTATCCCTTTGATTTCCAACTAGCCTTCACTTATCAGATTAAAGGCAATTCTTTGGAAATTTTTCAGCGATACACCAATCTGTCTGCCGAACCCATGCCGTTTTCTAGTGGTTTGCACCCCTACTTTTTGGCGACGGACAAATCTAAGCTGCGCTTTGAGATTCCGGGGATGCAGTACAGAGATCAGAACACCCACCAAAAGGGTTATTTCACAGGGGTTTTTGACGATACGCTGGATGAAATTGACGTTTCCTTTGACGAACTCACTGGTCTTGCTGCTACTGTCACTGACGCGGCGAGCGGCTTGCGGCTCACCCTCAGTTACAACTCCAGCTATGGGAAGTTGGTTTTCTGGATGGTGAAGGGCAAGGATTTTTACTGTTTGGAACCTTGGACTGCTCCTCGAAATGCCCTAAACACTGGCGAACACTTGATTTATTTGCAGCCGGGAGCGACTTGCGAGATGCTGGTTCGCATGACTGCAAATTTTATTTAAAAAACACTTGCTATTTCCAATGAGGGGTGCTAATGTTAGAAATTGTGTGCGGTAACAATGTTTTCGCGGGTCGCTAGCTCAGCGGTAGAGCATTCGGCTTTTAACCGATTGGTCTCGGGTTCAAATCCCGGGCGACCCATAAAAAATTTGTTAGTTAAAAATTTTGAGTTTTGAGTGGAATGCTCGGAACTCAAAATTTTGTTTTTTGAACTTTTAAGTAAATCTGGAAAGATAGTGCGCGATCGGTGGCAAATTGTCTTAATATTATCGTAAGAATTAAGCTTGTCCAAAATTCACTGCCCAAAAATCACAAATAATTAGGAGGAATATCTATGGCGCTTGTACCTATGCGATTGCTGCTCGACCACGCGGCTGAAAATGGTTACGGCCTACCGGCTTACAACGTCAACAACATGGAGCAAATCCAAGCGATCATGCGCGCTGCTGACGAAACCAACAGCCCTGTGATTCTGCAAGCTTCTCGCGGCGCTCGCTCCTACGCTGGCGAAAATTTCCTGCGCCACTTGATTTTGGCAGCAGTTGAAACCTATCCTCACATTCCCATTTCCATGCACCAAGACCACGGCAATGCCCCTGGCACTTGCTATTCTGCCATGCGCCAAGGTTTTACCAGCGTGATGATGGACGGTTCTCTGGAAGCGGATGCTAAGACTCCCGCTAGCTACGAGTACAATGTTCAAGTTACTCGCGATGTGGTGAATGTTGCTCATTCGATCGGCGTTAGCGTTGAAGGCGAACTGGGTTGTTTGGGTTCTCTGGAAACAGGGATGGGCGAAGCAGAAGACGGCCATGGCTTTGAAGGTGCGCTTTCTCACGATCAGTTGCTGACAGATCCTGAACAAGCTGTGGATTTCGTCGAGCAAACCGGCGTTGATGCTCTAGCAGTCGCGATCGGCACTTCTCACGGCGCTTACAAGTTCACTCGCAAGCCGACTGGCGAAATTTTGGCAATCAGCCGCATTGAAGAAATTCACCGCCGCTTGCCGAATACTCACTTGGTAATGCACGGTTCTTCTTCTGTGCCCCAAGAATTGCTGGAAATTATCAACAGCAACGGCGGCAAAATCCGCGAAACCTACGGCGTACCTGTGGAAGAAATCCAAAAGGGCATCAAGTGCGGCGTTCGCAAGATCAATATCGATACTGACAACCGTTTGGCAATTACTGCTGCGGTGCGCGAAGCTTTGTTTGCCAAGCCCGATGAGTTTGATCCCCGCCACTTCTTGAAGCCGTCGATCAAGTATATGCAGAAGGTTTGTAGCGATCGTTATAACTCTTTCGGTTGCGCTGGTCACGGTACAAAGATTAAGCAAGTGTCTTTGGACGATTTTGCAGCTAAGTATGCTAAGGGCGAATTGAGTTCTTCTGCTAAGAAGACTGTAGCTGTTTAAGAATTTTAGGTTTTAGATTTTAGATTTGTCTGAGGTCTAAAGTTAGGATTGCCGGGTAGCTTTGAAGTTGCCCGGTTTTTGTTTGTGCGATTTTATGTATTTAGTTACTGGGCGATTGAAATCGCTACTATACAAACTAAGTCTGCCTCCGCAGACTAAAGAATCAACGAGGCATTAAGGTGACAAAGTAGGGCGCACAACACGAATCAGTTTACCTTCTAAAGGTTCTGCGGCGACGATCGCAGTGTGGATTCGGTTAGCCAGGGCTTCCCAATTGCGATCGTTCGTACAGGCGATAATGCCAGCATGAAGGGACTGTATCCGATGCAGCCGAAAGAAATCTTTACGGTTTTCGGTAATGACGGCACGTTTTTCGCTAGTAGCAAAAGCTAAAACATCCGAGTCAGGAATTTTCTGATTCGCTCTGCCTGCTTCTTGGACAGTCAAAACATCGTGTCCTAAAGCTCTCAGTAATTCTACAACAGGATAGGGGTATTGCTCATCGGCATAGAGACGTGCCATCGGCTACAAATCCTCGTCCATCACTTCATCGTTTTCCCGAATTTCTGTTTCAATTTCATCGGAGAAAGCTTCAGCATAGGCCCAAGCGTTAGCAATATCAGTAGCAGAGAGTAATCGATAGCTTGTGAGTAAGTCTGCTTCGCTATAGCCAATGCGACGAGCTTCTACAAGTCCCCAAACGGTGATGCGAGTTCCAGCAATGCAGGCACTCCCGCCACAGACATCAGGCGTTTTTTCAATACCGCGCCAAGGAGTGATTTTGCCTTGAGTGAGGAGTTGAACGACTTGAGCTTTTTCGTCGTCAGAGAGTGCCAGGAGTTGAGACTCTAATTCTTTCAGCGTCATGACAAACAAGGGAATTGCGACTACCGATCATTCTATCGAACCGATCGCCCTATTTACCTGATCGCCCCTTGCCACTCCTAGTAATTTGGGTGAAGCCCCAGAATCCAAGCAATGGTTGTATAAATTACACTGTATGGGCGATCGCATATTGCCTCAGTACAGGTGAAATCGTGTAAAAATTTGCTTGTTGTTCTATCAAGCAGCGCCGCGATAGAGATTGCAGCGCATTTGGCAAATCTGAAGCCGGAATTCGGTCATTTTCTAGCAACTTTGCCCGGTTGATTGGCTGGCTTTCTTTCGCTAACAAGGAGATTACTTGTTTTTCTAGTTCGGATAGGCGATCGAACTGCTGTTGTAAAACATCTTTCAAATCTTCCGGCAACAATATAGTATCATTTGGCAATAACTCTGTCACGCCTCCTCCCAAGTCTTGAATCAGATTTGCCACGCTTTTTAACCATAGGGGGTTGCCTTGGTAGCGATGAATGAGTGCTTCACTGTTGTCGCTTTCTTCTAACCCATAATCTCGGAGTATTTCTCGTCCTGCGGCGATGTCTAAACCTTTGAGTTGTAAGGTACGAATAGAAGTATTTTGGCTTTTAGCTTGAGTCACTTCTCTCGGTTGTTCCCAACCAATTAACATCAAGCAGCTTTGATGGGATAATTTTTCTATTTGTTTGAATAAAGTGCGATATTCTTCGGATTCTGGTTTATATTTTCCTGCCAATTCGCCGCTACAGAAAAGGTTGTGAACGTCATCTAAGACTATTAGACAGCGATGATTTTGTCAATACTTAATCAGCGGTAATGGTTTCTGGTTTGTTGGGGATGAATCTTGTTTTTCTGACTGGGAAAAAAGCTGTGTTAGGTTAGATTGAAATTGATCGATGGTGGGGAATTCGTCTAGTGTGTACCAAGCTGCGTATTCAAACTCGTCTTTGATTTGTTTTACGAGTTGTACTGCTAGGGATGTTTTGCCGATGCCGCTGATACCGGTGAGGGTGATGAGGCGGCAGTTTTGTTGTAGAATCCAGGTTGTGAGGGTGTTAAGAGAGGGGGTGCGATCGTAGAAGTCGCCCAACTTCGGCATTTCGCTTAAATCTTGATGTAGAGTTTTAATTGGTTTTGAGTTAGATGTTTCCTGATTTGGTGGGTGCGAGTTTGGTATATCTGGCGGTTCTCTGTTTTCTCCACAAAAATTAACGAAGCCTATTTGCACAGAGTCTTGTGCATAATGTGAAACTATCGAGACTTGCAACCTCTCCATTGCCGATCGTAAATTTGATTTACTGATATCTTCTCCCAACTCTTCTGAAAGTATCTGCCATAATTGCGAACCAACTTGCCTAACACTACTTTCCGAACAATCAAAC
Organism: Microcoleus sp. Pol8_D6; assembly: GCF_036700965.1. NCBI lineage: Bacteria > Bacillati > Cyanobacteriota > Cyanophyceae > Oscillatoriales > Microcoleaceae > Microcoleus > Microcoleus sp. Pol8_D6. The sequence continues at coordinate 26,148 of NZ_JAUBPW010000089.1, forward strand.
TCTTTAGACCTCTTGCAAAAGTCCCCAATAAGGGCAATAGTGAGGTGATTGAGAGGAAAAACTGATGACTTACGAACAAGT
>NZ_JAUBPW010000141.1:0-3655 GCF_036700965.1 Microcoleus sp. Pol8_D6
TTGGTAATTTACTTTCATACAATCGTCCTTTTGCTAGAAGTGCTATTGTAGCATATTTTTGGAGAAGTGGTATTAGGAGGGGCGCAACTTCAGGATTTGAAAAATGACTTACTGAAATCTCAACAAAATGGCATCACTTGGAAGTTTATTATGTCAAGCGATCCGATTCAAAATTTTGGGATTCCGGTTGCAGGCGATCGGTGGGAAGGTTATGCTGCTGAACGAACAGATTTGCTGCGTTTCATTAAAGAAAATAACATCAAAAATGTGGTCTTTGCCACCGGAGATTTTCACGGATATGTGGTGAATAATGTCACCTATCAAGAAGCCGCAGGTCAGCCGCAAATCCCTACGGATGTTATTGATGTCATGACCAGTCCTGTTGCTATTCAGTTGAACATCGGGCAAGGGCCGTTTGCCGCCCCCTTTGGCCCCGCAACAGTTGCTTTTACGCCCGCCGCTTTGCTGCCACAATCGGAAAAAGATCGCTATAATGCATTGCCGACAAGGGAACAAAAAGATGCCTTTGTCCGGAATATTCTGGATACTCGGACAGCGCCGCTAGCATACGATCCAGTTGGTTTGGAAGGTTCTGGGATTGACGCTAGACTGATTAAGGGAGAGTATTTAGGAGTGCATACCTACGGCTGGAATGAGTTTGAAGTTGCTCCTGAGAGTCAGCAGTTGCGGGTAATAACTTATGGTATTGAACCTTACACGCAGTCGCAACTTGATGCTAATCCCAGTGCGATTATTAATCGAAAGCCGTTTATTGTCAGTGAGTTTGTTGTTAATCCTAAGTGATTAAATAGACTTCTTGCAAAAATATCCAGGCCATTGAAATCGCAGTGACACAAACTAAGTCCGCCTACGCGGACTTTCAAATAATAATTAGGGTGATTTGTGTTATAATTTTTTACCTATAATTTTCGGAACTGTAAAGTTTTATGGTTCATTTGGTGGTTTCCACTTACAGATAGACTCTGGTTTGAGAGGGCAAGTTTTGGGAGCGATCGGATTTCCGCTCAGGAGAATCTCAGTCAGGTTAGTCAAAGATTCGAGCGGTTTGATGTCGCTGATTTGATTGTTAGTGAGGACGAGCCGAGTCAGGTTAATCAAAGATTCCAAGGGTTGGATGTCCCTGATTTGATTGACAAGGAGGTCGAGCACCCTCAGGTTAGTCAAGGATTCTAGCGGTTTGATGTCGCTGATTTGATTGTAGCCGAGGACGAGAAAACCCAAGTTAGTCAAGGATTCTAGCGGTTTAATGTCGCTGATTTGATTTGTTTCGAGGAAGAGCATTTTCAGGTTAGTCAAGGATTCTAGCGGTTTAATGTTGCTGATTTTATTGTTGCTGAGGAAGAGCAAAGTCAGGTTAGTCAAAGATTCTAGCGGTTTAATGTCGCCCAGAAGATTGTTGTTGAGGAAGAGCGAAGTCAATTTAGTCAAGGATTGTAAGGGTTTGATGTCGCTGATTTGATTGTTGTCGAGGAGGAGTACAGTTAAGTTAGTCAAGGATTGTAAGAGTTTGATGTCGCTGATTTGATTGCTGTCGAGGTTGAGATAAATCAGGTTAGTCAAGTATTGCAAGGGTTTGATGTCGCTGATGTTATTGTTCCGGAGGTCGAGGACAGTCAGGTTAGTCAAGGATTGTAAGGGTTTGAGGTCGCTGATTTCTTTGACCTTGAGGTCGAGTTGTGTGACCGTCGAAAGTTTCTGATTAGCCGCATCGCACTCAGTAGTCCCTGCTTCCTTCAACAGTAGCTCAATAGTGTGGTTAGTTTCAGGACTCAAAGAATCTTTTTCGCGACACCAATCAGCAAATGTTCGTCTACTGTTTCCCGATCGCACTTCTGGTGCTTTAGCCGACACTCCATTTCCAGATAATGCTAGAAGCACACAACAAGTAAGTGCGATCGACTTTGGTAAATTCATGTGTTTCTGTGCAAATATAAGTGTCATAATCTTGTGCCTCTAATTTTCTGAACTGTATACAAAAAAACACGGCAATACCGTGTCCCTGCAAAATAGCTATTAAAAACTCTCCGAATTACCTCACTCTGGCAACTTATACTGCCCCACAATCCGCTTAGCATATTCCGGCACATGAGCCTCTAATTTCTCCGGGTAATTCCGCTTCACATACAGATAATTGCGAGTGAAATGAGAATCAATCGAAAACCGAGCATATTCCAAACCCTTCGGCCCAATTCTCTCAATAAAAACTCCCATTAACTTCGCCGCCCACATTGGCAAAGTCACTCCTTTTTCATAAGCCGGAATGCTTTGCTGAACCGCCTCTTTTCTGTTGCCCTTAGACATCACCGGCTGAGTATTTAACTGATCCGTTACCAAATCTAACATTTCTTGCCCGGTGTCATTTCGCACTACAATCCACTGCCAGCCAAAGGGTGCGCCCATGTAGCCCACAACTAAATCTGCTAAAGAATTCACATAATCAAAACAGCTCAAACAAGAAGGAGCAAAAACATCTTTCAATTCCTTAGTATTCAAGCCAAAAAACGGTACTTTTTCTTCCGAACCATCTTCGTGTTTGAAGTGAACGTTAAAGTCTTGCATAAACTCGTAAGACACCACCGTTTCAGGAGAACGGCTAGTCGTGTCTAGGAATTTTTGCAAGCCTGCGCGGCTGACATTATCGACGCAGGGAGTTCCCAAAACGTAGAGCTTTTCTAAACCGAGTTTTTTCTCAACTGTTCGCAAGGCTTGAATTTGACAGCCGACGCCAATTACTAACAGCCGCTTCATCCCCGATTTTTCGATTTGTTCTAATACTGAAAGATTGGGAGATAGAGTTGGTTTGTTGACTTTTGCTGCCAGAATTTCTGCGCGATTTCTAGCAATAATCGGCATCGGTTGAAAGCGGTCTTCCTTAGTATTTTGGACGCAAACAACGCCTTCTACAATTCCTTTTTCTAGCATCTCAATGGCGATTGTGCTGACGATTCCCGTCCATTGAGCACCCTCAATTGGTTCTTTTTTTCGAGCCGCCATCATGTTTTGACTGACTCCGAAATACCAATCGTCGGGATTGTCGAGATGGCGCGATCGCCCGTGAATCTCTTCTTCCAGTTCTGCAATATGCTGTGTTAAGAAAGCACAAGATTCCTTGACATAATGGATGTAATATGTATCGCACAAACCGCACTCGCTGCACAGTTCTTTAGCGGGGCGGCGGCTACCCGGTTTGAGGGCTTTGGATTTTTGGTGCTTAGCAGAATCTGTTGCGGTCATCTAAATTACTTATTTTATGCAGATATGGCTTTTGTTAGGATATCACAGCAATTTCCCTTGATTTACCTCCTTTATTCTTTCTTTTAGTCCTCGCAGGCGGACGCAAGTTTGTACGGGAGCAAATTCCGTTCGCCGGAAATTGGCGGTTTTCAAAGCTTAAAAAATATTAGTCAAGACTTACCTAAGTTGCGCTATAAACCTGGTTTCTGGCTGAATACCTCATTGTTAAACCTAAGATTTATGGTAAAAACCGGGTTTGTTTGTGTAGTTTTGGTAAAAAAAATCGGTTTCAGAGGATCGCCGTGCGTCCAGGAGTGTTTGTGTAATACCAATTTCCTAAAATAGTGCTACAGTTAGTAGGTGTACCTTTGGTGAATTAGTACCCAAATATAAAGAATAA